>CALMHE010000378.1 GCA_937863865.1 uncultured Anaerolineaceae bacterium
GATACAGGTCTGTAACGAATTTGTGTTTGTTGTTGGTTTCGCCGACCGATGTATCCACAACCACGGTGTCGTTGTGAATCCCTTCCAGGTCATCATATCCCATTTTCCGCAAAGCCCGGATCACTCCCTCCAGTTGCCATGGGGTGGTGGAGCAGGCAGGATACCAGGTTTGCCACGAGATGTTAATTTTTAAGCCTGTTGTTATTCCCTGGGGGAGGGCATCCTGTACCCGTCCAAGGATCATTAATTGTTCGATATCATCCAAGACTGTCCCGGGGGTGGTTTTCAGGACAGCAACTTTTCCTTTTCCTGGAAAATCACTCATGTTACACCTTCCTTTTATACCCTCATTGTACTAAACTCTTGTGATTCCATCCAGCAATAGTAAGCCAACTGTAAACTGGAATCGCTTTTTTCGGGATTGGATGCAAAATAAGTTCGGTTATAATCAATTATCAGAGCATCTTTATAGGATTTCCCAAAAATCATTTTAAGGGAACGGATTGTACCAAGTTGGAATTTGGTACAGGGAGGGTACACTGGATACACACCGCATCACGCAAAATTTTGACCAGGAACCAGGACCTGTCAAGCAGCTGCCACCCGGAACCATCCTGCAGGATCGGTACCTGATCCAGGATGTGATTGGTGTGGGGGGAATGGGATCTGTATATCGGGCACGCGACCTGCGATTTCAGAATGTAATCAAGCTGGTGGCTGTGAAGGAAATGATTAATTCCAGTCCCGATCCACTCATCCGGCAGACCATTGTCCAAAATTTTGAGCGGGAAGCAAATATTCTTGCCACCCTGAACCATCCCTCCATCTCCAAAATTTTTGACTTTTTTAACCACGAGGAACGATCCTATCTTGTCCTGGAATTCATTCAGGGCAAGGATATGGAAGCGGTTATCGAAGATTCTGATGGTTTTATCAGCGAAGAAAGGGTAATTTCCTGGGCTGTTGAATTGTGTGATGTGCTGACCTACCTGCATTCCCACAAACCGGAGCCGATCATCTTTCGGGACATGAAGCCCTCCAATGTGATGGTCACTCCCCAGGATCATATTGTCCTGATTGATTTTGGAATTGCCAAAACATTTCAGACTGGAAAAAAGGGAACCATGATCGGTACGGAGGGCTATTCCCCTCCCGAACAATACCGGGGTGAGGCAACACAGCTGGCGGATATTTATGCCCTGGGTGCAACGATGCACCATGTGTTGACCAGGTGGAATCCCCGCCTGGAAGCACCATTCTCTTTCCAGGAACGTCCCATTCGCAAAGCCAATCCCAATGTCTCTGTGGAACTGGAAGCAATTGTAAATACTGCCCTGCAGTACAATCCACCGGACCGTTTTCAGACTGCTGAGGCGATGAAGGAAGCCCTGCTCTCTGCTGCCAGAAAGACCGGGATCCTTTCGCGAATTTCAATGCCCGCCCCGGATGGCGGCAAGGGGGTTAAACCAATCTGGACATTTCAATGTGAGGATGAAATTCGCTCCTCGGCAGCTTACGACCGTGGAGTGGTGTACATTGGGTCTTATGATAATAACCTCTATGCCGTTAATGGCGGTGATGGAAAAATGGTCTGGAAATACCCGACCAATGGGGGGGTTGTTGGTTGCCCGGTGATTGTGGACAACCTGGCGATATTCGGTTCGGAAGACAGCAATCTTTACGCGGTCAGCACCCGGACAGGTAAATTGGATTGGACCTTCCAGACAGAGGGACCCATTCGGAGTTCTCCCAAAGTATCCGAGGGACACGTTTTTATTGGCTCGGATGACGGTTATTTCTACGCAATCAATTTGGCTGCCAACCGCATGACGTGGAGATTGGATGTTGTGGACCCAATCCGTTCATCGCCGGTATTGACAAATGAGTATGCATATTTTGGCTGTGAAAGCGGAGAGTTGTACTGCGTGGATTTCCGCGGAGAGATCCGCTGGCGGTTTCGTTCAAAACGACCCATTACTTCATCACCATTCCTGACACAGGGAGTTGTTTATGTAGCTTCCCTGGATGGAATGGTCTATGCCCTGGATGCCCAATCCGGGTGGGTGATCTGGCGTTTTCGCATGGGGAAGGGCTCGGTATCATCACCCATCCGGTCAGATAATTTGGTCATCCTGGGCTCTGCAGATGAACATATCTATTGCCTGGATGCCAACAATGCCAAAGAATTTTGGAAATTTAAAACCGGGCACCAGGTGAGCGGATCACCGAGGGTCTATAAAGATTGCGTGTATTGCGGTTCCGCGGACGGTAATTTTTACTGCCTTGAAACCAGGACCGGTCGGCTGCGGTGGAAATTCACAACCGGGGGACCGATTACTGCGGCTCCGTTAATTCAGGACGACGTCATTTATATTGGTTCGACGGATCGAATTTTGTATGCGTTTCTGCCGTAGGGTGTAAAATTAACCACATGGACTGGGAAAGAGGTAGCGTGTGCTCAATTTTTTGAAAACCTTGTTTATCAAGAAGAAGCCTGTAGTGTCGGCAGCTGAGCCTGTCCAGACAGCTCCATTGACGGACGAGCAGATGGGTTCCATTGAAATTCCCCATGTTTACAATCCTCCCCAGATTCTGGTTGGAACATCCCAATCTGTTGGCGTGCAGCGAGACCATAACGAGGACACCCTGTACGCACTTTCCTCCGTGCTGGCAGAGGGAAAGAGTGCCGTCCCATTTGGCATATTTATAGTGGCAGATGGAATGGGCGGGCATCAGTATGGTGAAATTGCCAGCGGTGTGGCTGCACGAACCATGAGTGAGTATATCCTTTCGGGTTTATACCTTCCATATCTTTCGCCAAATGGTTCGCAGGCGATTGAAAGCATGCAGGAACTCATGGAAAAGGGAGTCCGGGAAGCCCAACAGGCGGTTCGAAGGCATGCACCGGGTGGGGGAACCACACTAACGGCAGTTGTGATCCTGGGGGAACAGGTTACATATGCACATGTTGGCGACAGCCGGGCTTACCTGGTCCACCCTGAAGGACGTCTTGTGGCGATTACCCAGGACCACTCGCTTGTGCGGCGTTTAGTGGAACTGGGACAAATAACCGAAGAGCAGGCGATTAATCATCCCAACAAGAATGTGCTGTAT
>CALMHE010000379.1 GCA_937863865.1 uncultured Anaerolineaceae bacterium
ACACGTGAGCATGAAAATTCCCAGACATTGCTCAGGCTTTCCAACGAACTGTCTGCCAGCCTGGATATCGACCAGGTATTGATGCGCACATTGGAAATCCTTAATGCAACAACAGGCGCCGAACAGAGCCTGATCTGGCTTGTTGGAAATTCAAAACATTACCTTTCAGGTGAATCCCTGACAAATCCATCGATAGCAGGAGCGCTGGAGGTAGAGATTGCTGATTGGGCAGCCCGTGAACGCACTTGTGTCGTGGTGGATGATCTGACAGCTGATGAGCGCTGGACATGTCCACAGACACACGAAAGTAATTATTCCAGTGTCATTGCCGTGCCTCTTTTGATGGGTCAGGACGCATTGGGGGCATTGCTTCTCTTCCAGCGCTCAAAAAACGCCTTCCAGGTTGAACAAATAGATTTGCTGAAGGCAGCTGCCCGGCAAATCAGCATAACAATCAATAATTCAGAGCTATTCAACCTGATCCGCGACCAGGCGGAAAACATGGGTGTCATGCTGCGCAGGCAGCAGATGGAATCCAGCCGGATGGAGTCCATTCTGAATGCAGTTGCCGACGGTGTGTTGGTGACGGATGCAAAAAACCGGGTGACATTATTCAATCCTTCGGCGGAGAAAATCCTGAAAATTTCATCAGACGAGATCGTGGGAAATCCTCTGGATAAATTCCGCGGGTTGTTTGGCAGTTCCGCTCAAATGTGGCTTGGCACCATTCGTTCCTGGCTGAATTATCCCAAGACCCGCCTCCCGGGAGAGATTTATTCCGAGCAAATCGAGTTGGATAACGGACAGATTATCGCCATTCAGCTTGCCCCGGTTATCTGGAAAAAAATCCTGCTGGGCACGGTGACAACCTTCCGCGATATCACCCATGAGGTCCAGGTGGACCGGCTCAAGTCGGAGTTTGTGGCAAATGTCAGCCATGAGCTGCGCACCCCGATGACTTCTATCAAGGGTTACGTGGATATCATGCTGATGGGTGCGGCTGGTCAGCTTAATGAACAGCAGAAACACTTCCTGGAAGTGGTCAAATCATCTTCGGAGCGGCTGACCATCCTGATCAATGATCTGCTGGACCTTTCCCGTGTGGAGACCGGGCGTGTGCAGTTGATGATGCAACAGATCGATTTGGTGGATATCATGGAAAATGTGGTGAACGAGATGCGCACCCGTTCCAACGATGAAAACAAGCCCATAACTTTTACAATGGACGTGCCACAACAAATGCCAGCCATACTGGGTGATCCGGAACGGATTGATCAAATTATTGGCAATCTTGTACGGAATGGATATTTATATACCCAGGAAGGCGGTCATGTATCCATCCGGATTCAACTATTGGATAATGAAGTCCAGGTGGATGTTAAAGGCGATGGGGTGGGAATAGATCCCAGGAATCATTCGCGGATTTTTGAACGATTCTACCGGGGTGATCATCCCCTGGTGCTGGCTTCTGCGGGGACCGGTCTGGGTCTGGCAATGGCGAAAACCCTGGTGGAAATGCACCGTGGGCGAATCTGGTTTCGCAGTTCTGGTGTTCCCGGTGAGGGCAGTGCATTTTCATTTACATTGCCCATTCATCGAATGGAGGAATAGATTATGGCAAAAATATTGATTGCTGAGGATGAGCGCGACATTCGGGATTTGATCGCATTTACCTTGAGGTTTGCAGGTCACGAGGTGGTCACTGCCAGCAATGGCGAGGAAGCCTGGCAATCTGCAATTGTGGAAATGCCTGATCTGATCCTGATGGATGTTCGCATGCCCCGGATGACGGGCTATGAAGCCTGTGAGCGCATCAAGGCAGATGAGCGGATTCGGCATATCCCGGTGGTTTTCCTTTCCGCCAAAGGGCAGGAATCGGAGATTCGCACTGGTTTGGAGGCTGGTGCCACGGAATATTTACTGAAACCATTTGCTCCCGATGAGTTAACCCGGCGGGTAGCAGAACTGTTGAATCGCCACAAGAACTAGGTGAAATGAGCGTTATTGTTTTGGGTTCGGATATTGTGCATTACGAGGTGCTGGGGCGCGGCAGACCACTCCTCTTCCTGCACGGCTGGGTGGGGTCCTGGCGGTACTGGATTCCCTCCATGCAGGCTGCTTCCATCAGCTACCGCACCTACGCGCTGGATCTGTGGGGGTTTGGCGATACAACAAAGAGTAAACGCTACTCCCTGGCAGAACAGGCTGAACTTCTCAATGGTTTTATGGATTCCATGGGCATCCTTCGGATTGCCCTCATTGGACATGGTCTAGGCGCCCTGGTTGCCATCCAGTTTGCCTTGCAGCATCCGGAACTGGTTGACCGTGTGATGGCAATCAGCTGCCCACTGGATGATGGGATGATCTCCTCCCGACTGAAAACCGCCACCCCGGTGGACATTGCTTCTTCCTTGCTGACCAAGAGTGCAATCACGGACCCGGTGTTGATGGAAACCCCCAAAGCAGATCAACTTGCAATCCAAAATTCCATCAAGGATTATGCTGGTTCCAGGCTGCCGGAATTGTTAAAATCGTTTCCAACATCATGTTTGTTTGTCCATGGACAAAACGACCCAATCATCAGCCTGCCGCGCGCTGATCAACTGGCTGAATTTCCATTACAAACGCATGCCATTACATTTGAGCAATCCGGGCATTTCCCCATGCTGGACGAGTCTGCCAAGTTTAACCGCCTGGTGATTGATTTTCTTTCCCTTGCTTCAGGCGAGTCCCCGCGCGATTTACAATTGAAGGACGAATGGAAGCGCAGGGTTCGCTGATCTTCACTTGACACTCATCCCGCTTTGCGATATAGTTTGATTGACAATTTACGGGGAGCCTGAAAAGGCTGAGAGGAGGACAACCGTCCTCGACCCGCATTACCTGATCCGGATTATGCCGGCGGAGGGACCATAGACTTGTAATTCCCGATACACCCTCCCTGGCGAGGGTGTTTTTTTATGAATGATTTCAAACATGCAACTCTTTTTGTCAATGGGCAGCTTGAAGACCCGGGTGCCCTCCGCCTTATCCTGAAACC
>CALMHE010000380.1 GCA_937863865.1 uncultured Anaerolineaceae bacterium
CTTCGAATTGCTGACTATGCAACCTGCCCATTATGCGGCAATCTTTCAAATAAATCAAAAATCTGCCATGAATGCCAATCCTCTCCTCCCAAATATGATGGTTTGCGGTCCTGGGGAATCTATGCTGGCTTCCTGCGTCTGGCTATTCAACAATTTAAGTATGAACGAAATATTGGATTATCGGACACATTTGCACCCGCTTTGATATTCCTGGTTCATCAAATAAATCGGGATTTTGACATGATTGTTCCTGTCCCTCTTAGTAAGGCGCGTTTGCAGGAACGCGGATATAATCAATCCAAGCTGATGTCCATTCCAATTCACCTGGCATTATCAATACCCATTTCCACACGCGCTCTGCTACGCGTCCAGCATACGCCAAGCCAGGTTGGTCTTCGTGGAGGGGAACGAAGAATAAATGTGCGTAACGCATTTTCAGCCAATTCATGTATTGTGAAAGCGAAAAATATCCTGGTCGTGGATGATGTGACCACAACCGGTGCCACCATGCGCGCCTGTTCTGAGACATTAATCCAGGCAGGAGCAAAATCAGTTTTTGGAATAACTCTGGCTCGAGCTGGCTTGTCCAGCCATCCAGATAGTTTGTCCGGGTAAGGAACAGATGATGTTCATATCCACCATTTCATTCATTTTCTCTCCAGGAGGCAGTCATGGAACTAAAAGTTGATATTTTTGTACGAAACATGGAAACCACAGAACGCATGACAACCTACGCACAGAAGAAGGTTTCCAAGTTAAGTCACTTTTTAAGTGATATTGAAGATGCGCGGGTCGATTTATCCCATTCCAAATCTGCTCGCAGTGCTGCTGACCGGTATGTTTCTCAAATCACATTGCGCGGACCAGGATACATTCTGCGTACCGAAGAACGCGCAGATGATATATTTGCTGCCATTGACGCTGCGGTGGATAAAATGCAGCGTCAGATTGAACGTCTCAAAGGAAAGCGCGTTCGGGGACGCGGTGATGGGACCCCGGCATCGGAAGTGGTACCGGAGGAAACCATACCTGTTGAAACCGAGGAAGCTCCGGTCATCGTCCGGCGTAAAAAATTTACTCTGGTTCCAATGGATGAAAATGAAGCCCTGGAACAAATGAAACTGCTGGGGCATGAAAATTTCTTTATTTTTTATAATGCAAATACCAATGCCCTTAATGTCCTCTATCGAAGGCGCGATGGAACTTATGGATTGATAGAACCAGATCTGGGTTAACTTTGTAATTGGATGAAACACAAACAAGGCTGTGAAACATTTCGCAGCCTTGTTTTTATGACTTGCCACCTTCCTCACAACGCGCTATAATCAGGCGAATTAAAATTAAGTTATACAGTAAGGATTAAGTATGATTGATGTTAACAACCTTCGTAAAGGCGTGACTTTCGAACTGGACGGCAGTCTGTTCAAGGTTTTGGAATACAGCCATAATAAACCGGGACGCGGCAATGCAACCATCCGGATAAAAGCACGCAATCTTCTCACGGGTACAACTTTGGAACGTACATTTATTTCGGGTGCCCAGGTGCAAAGTGTTCGTCTGGATTACCACAACGCCCAGTACCTTTATAATGATGGACATCATTATTACTTTATGGATACCGAAACATTTGAACAGTACCCAATCTCCCAGGATATTCTTGAGGATGTGGTCGGCTTCCTAAAAGAAGAGATGGAAGTTAAATTGACCTTTTATAATAATGACCCGATTGATATTGAACTGCCCACGACTGTGGATCTTGAAGTTGTGGAAGCAGAAATCGCAGTTAAAGGCGACACAGCTACCGGTGTGACAAAACGTGTCAAAGTGGAAACCGGCGCTTATGTTGACGTTCCCTATTTTGTCAGCCAGGGGGATATCATTCGGGTGGATACCCGCAATGGATCCTATGTCACACGTGTCTTGAACTAAAAAGTGTGTACCGGGTAAGGCAATCGACTGTTGGGTGGCATTCTACCGATGCCAGTCAGCCGGGGAATGCAATCCAATAGATCCAGGAGGTATGCA
>CALMHE010000381.1 GCA_937863865.1 uncultured Anaerolineaceae bacterium
GTTCTGCTCGGAGCCGGTCAACAAACCGGAACGGAGAATGGCGAAGGCGTGGATCGACCAGGTGGAGGTCAGCCGTTTCGAAAGCCTCAGTTCCGATTGGGCTGGGGGCGGCATTGTTTCCACCACCAGCGACCTGTTGAAATTCAGCCATGCACTGCGGAGTGGAAAGCTGATTCAGAAACAGACGCTGGATGCCATGGACAACTGCAGCCACGTCTTCCGCCCGGGTATTTATTATGGATTGGGGATGATGAAAATCCGCCTGCGGGAGTTCGTCCTGCTGGGGAACCTGCCCGACTTGTGCGGTTACCTGGGAATCCTGGCAGTGCACCTGTTCCACGATCCATCCAGCGATGCCCACATCATCCTGAATTTTGGCTCCACCAGCCGGATGAGGGAGAGCTTCCGGGCGTTGTTTGAGATCATCCACACCCTGCAGCGGATGCAGTAGATACCGGCTTTTGTAATGCGCCTGTAACGCTTAAAAAACGGTCGAGTGGTATCCTATATCTGGCAGCTCCGGCTACGAAGAATTTCAACGAAGATCCGGGATGCTCATCCTCCGGAGCTGTCCAACTTTCATCATTTTTTATTGTTTGCAGGAGAAGGAAAAATGATAGTTGTTCGAAACATCCTTTTGATTTTTTTGGGCGCGGTTCTCGTCCTCTGCCTGCTGGGCTGGGTGGGGCTGCAGGTCCAGCCGCGAGCATTCCCGGATTTTCCGGAGGAGACCCCGGAGTTGAAAACCATAGCGCTGCCCGAAGGTCTGCCCGCCCCGGTGGAGCGCTTTTATAAAACCGTCTACGGCGTGGAAATCCCTGTGATTGAGACGGTGATCATCAGGGGGCGTGGGACCATGAAGCCGTTTCTGAACATCCCCATCCCGGCACGCTTCGTCTTTGTGCACAACGCCGGCAGGGATTACCGCCATTATTTTGAGGTTACCCTGTTTGGCATCCCCCTGATGAAGGTGAACGAGGGATATCTTGACGGGCAGAGCTTCTTTGAAAGCCCCATGGCAACCTTCCGGAACGAACCCAATGCCAATCAGGGCGCCAATCTGGCGTTGTGGGCGGAGGGGGTCTGGTTCCCGTCCCTGTGGGTGACCGATCCGCGCGTCCACTGGGAACCGGTGGATGAATACACCGCCCTGCTCCATGTGCCCTATGAGGATGGCGGGGAGAATTTTGTGGTGCGCTTCAACCCCCGGACCGGGCTGATTGACCTGATGGAAGCCATGCGCTACCGCGAAACCGGCGATGGTCGGGAGAAAATCCTGTGGATTACCATCAGCGGTGATGGCGGGGATGACGCGGTGATGTGGCTGGACCAGGGCAAGCCCTGGGCGCACTTCAATCTGGAGCAGGTGGTATATAACACCGATGTGAGTAAAATGATCCAACCCACAGGTGGGATAGGCTTTTCTCAGACTGCACCGGAAGGAGGGGGAAAAGAACCGGTGCAGTCAAAAAGAGACTTCATCCAGATTATATCGACGGGATTGCGGGATATGGAATCGTCTGCGGAAAACAGCTCTGACGGCTCCACGCAGGATGGGTAATCTGCATGGACGGCTGACGTTGGATAGCAATGCCCAAACCCTCTTCCCCAGGTCAATTGAATATGGGGGCAAGGTGAGGGACTGGTTTTCAAGCAGGGACAGGGTGTAACCCTGTCCCTGCACTTCCCTTTGCTAAAACCCGAATTGTCCTTCCGGCGGGGTTCAGTCCAAGCCATCTTTTGATTATAATTAGCCCCATCATGCCCCCGGATGCCAGCACTTCCCCGACCACGCGCGGCTTTGCCATTGCGTTGGGCAGCGCCGCTGTCCTTTCCACCACTGCCATCTTCATCCGCCACCTGACGGAGACCTACAGCCTGCCGGCGCTGGTGCTCGCCTTCTGGAGGGATGTTTTTACCGCCCTCACCCTTGCCCTCATTCTTTTAATCGTCCGCCCCGGGCTGCTGTTTGCCCGGCGCGCCAGCCTGCCCTACCTGTTGATCTTTGGTCTGGTGCTTTCGTTCTTTAACTCCCTGTGGACAATGTCGGTGGCGTTGAATGGGGCGGCGGTTGCCACAGTGCTGGTCTACTCCTCTGCCGGTTTCACTGTATTGTTGGGCAGGCTGCTGCTCAAGGAGGGTCTCACTTGGTACAAGATCCTTGCGGTGGCGCTCACCCTGGGCGGCTGCGTGCTGGTGGCGGGCGCTCTTGATCCGGCAGCCTGGCGGACAAACCTCCCCGGCATCCTCACCGGTCTGCTTTCCGGTCTGTCATATGCCGTCTACACCCTCATGGGGCGCAGTGCCGCCCAGCGCGGCATCAATTCCTGGACCACCGTCCTGTATACTTTTTCCTTTGCAGCCGTCTTCCTGCTGATTTTCAACCTGCTGCCCGGCGATTTCATCCCCGCCAGCGCCGTCCAGCCGGGGGACATCTTCTGGCTGGGTGAACACTTTGCGGGCTGGGGGATTTTATTCCTGCTGGCAGCGGGTCCCACTTTGGCGGGTTTTGGATTGTACAATTTAAGCCTGAAATACCTGGCTTCCGGTGTGGTGAATTTAATTGTCACCACCGAACCGGTTTTCACAGCGGTAATTGCTTATTTTTTACTGGGGGAGCAGCTGACCTTCGTGCAAATCCTGGGCAGCCTGATCATCCTGGGCGGAGTGGTTCTGCTGCACATCGGCAGCCGCAGGAAAAATCGCAGCCGGATGGACTTAAGCCACCCCGAACATTAAAAAGCGCAGGATGTCAAAATAATCATTTGATTCAAACTGTACCGTGAAGGTGTCGGTCTGGCGGGCGCCGGGGAAGAAACCGTACTGGTAGGCGCGCGCCTGGCTGCGGTAGCGGATTTCCATCTTAAAGTGTTCCGGCAGGGAAACGCGGCAGCGGGACAGATCGCCGGTCAGCGCCTGTTGCACGCCGGCGCGGATGCGCTCCACTGCCTGAGCCGGGTGAAGGTTAATGGTTGAATTGCCAATCCCTTCCTTGACCGCCGTCGTGCCAATATGCGGGTTGAGCCGGGTGATGGAATCGCACAGACCCTGATCGCCGGAGACAAATGCCACCGGCACGCCCACATGGGTCGCCGTGTACAGATCGGTGAGGAACTCGGAAGCATACTCCCCGTTGAGTTTGATGCACATCACATTGCCGCTCCAGGTATGCTCCAGCGGGCTTTTGCCAAACCCGGCGCCGGAGTGATAACCGATGAGCAGCGCGGCTGAAAACGTGTCATTCAACTCCTGCAGGGTAAGGAAAGGATGTCCGCTCCAGCCGCGGATCAGACGGACATGCTGCGGCAGCCGGTCAGGGATCAGGTTGCGCCCGGTGTCGTGCGAATCCTTCACCCAGATCTCATCAGCACCGGCTTTCATGGCGCCTTCGCAGGCAGCCACCACCTCGGCGGTCATCTGTTCGCGGGCGGCTTCCCAGGCTGATTTGCCCAACTCGGTTTCCTCCCAATCGGTGACGCCGGTAACCCCTTCAATATCTGCACTGATGAATATTTTCATGAGAATACTCCCTTCCAGGCAAGAGATTTATTTCCGCAGCCGGTTCTCCAGGATGGGGAAATCAGCGCGGGAGGTGAGGTCAAGGCTGAGGGGTGTGACCGCAACCACCCGGCGCAGGATGGCATGGACATCGGTGTTCTCCCCGGCGGATTCCGGAGTGACATCAATCCGGGCATCCACCGACGCGGGGGAATCCCAGCCTTCCTTGCGGCGTATAAATGGAATGTAATAGCGGTGGCGCGACTGGCGGGTCAGTTCCCAGGGTGTTTCAGGGGTGGCTTTTGCTGGAACCTCGACCTTGAGAATATCCACGTCCGGCGGCAAATCATGGCGCAGCAGGAAAGCTGCAAATTTTTGTGTAAAATAAGCGGCTGTCGAGAAATCCACAGCCTGGGAGTAGTTAAAGTAATCCTCTGAATTTTCAAGCTGCAACGATACCGCCAGACCCGGTATGCCCAGGGCAGCGGCTTCCAGGGCGGCGCCCACGGTGCCTGATATGGTCACTCCTGAACCGGTGTTTTCACCATAGTTGATGCCTGAAACCACCACATCGGGCGGGGTGGGCATGATTTCCAGCACTGCATGCAGAACTGACTGGGCGGGTGATCCGCCGATGGCGTAGACCTCCCAGTCTTTTTCGCCCACCGTGACCCTGCGGCTTTCGATCATACCATCTGAATCGATGGGCAGGCTGCGTCCGGCGGATGAGTACTGGCGGCGTGGTGCGGCAACCGTTACGTACCCCAGGGTTTGCAATGCAGTTGCAGCCGCCCATAATCCCGGGGAGAGGATACCGTCGTCGTTGGTAAGCAGGATTTGTTTACGTCGTTTGGGTGCAATCATTCGCTGATTGTACCCGATAACCGCATTCCTGCAAATCGATCAAAGTTGGTTGGTCGGTTTGGCTGGCTCGTCCTCATCCACCGGGGCAAAGGGGCGTTTGTTTGGATCAATGACCGGGGCGCATCCACCGGCAATTGGCATGGTATCCTTGGTTTTGCGCGAGGTGAAGTTAATGACCAGCAGAACACCCACAACCAGTACAATTCCCAATATTCCCCAAATGCTGATGCTGTCCATGGTTTCCTCCAATAAATTGATGAATAAAAGTTGTTTTTTATACTGGTTGGATGCAGGTGACGGGTAAAGGTTACAAATGAGTTCAGAGTTTGGGGTTTACCGGGTCTGGTTTTTCGGATCGTCCTCGTCGTCAACGGGGGTAAAGGGATTGCTG
>CALMHE010000382.1 GCA_937863865.1 uncultured Anaerolineaceae bacterium
CCATCAATTGTACCCGAGTTTTTCTGACAAAATAGGTTCGTAATAGATAGGAAAATCCGGATAGATATTGAAGGATGTAACGATTCATCTCACAAATCCCTGGATGATGATGGACAAGCCCAGTATATGGACAATTGTGGAAAATTATCTGAACACCCGGGGGCGTGCTTTCCAACTGGGCTGGTAGTTCAATGTCTATAACCGGCGGATTAGTTCATTGAGACGCACTATGAGGGAATTTATAGTGGGGGGTGTGAAAACCGATGTGCCAGATAATCCCATTTATTTTCCAGTAGACCGGGTAGATTTAAATCAGAAAGCAGAATTTCCGGAAGATCATGACAGAGGGGAACAAGGTTGTTGGGAGGCGCGAGATCCGATAATGGAAAAGGACATGCAGGTCACCCCCGGACTATTTCTGCAGTAACAGGGGGATGATGAGCACCAATCCCTGTTCAATAAGCTCATGCAGGTGATAGCGAACATCAGCTTCGGTGACATTATGGGCTTTACTTAACCCTGACACTGTCATGGCTGGACGGCAATGAAGTTGATCAATCCAGGATTGGCGTGTGTTGAGTTCATTTCTGCCAGGTTTCAAATTTTGATGTTAACCCCTATTGATAATCAAGGAAAAATAAATTTGATTAATTAATGATTGACAGAAGATATAAATACGATAGAATCAGTATAATTTATGGCAGTCGAAATAAAAAACCCCCGATAATTTTTTCACCAATCAATCAAAGGAATAGATATGATTTCAAAAGATCCAAATAATCCCCTGGCTCCAGTTCCGCCCGAATTACAGGGTTCAGTGGCATTGACCACTTTGGATAAAATCTATAATTGGGGGCGTGTGAATTCCCTTTGGCCAATGATGTTTGGTCTTGCATGCTGTGCCATTGAAATGATTGCCACGGCGGCATCACGTTATGATTTTGCACGGTTTGGAATGGAAGTGATGCGCCCCAGCCCTCGCCAGGCGGATGTAATGCTGGTTTCTGGGACAGTCACCAAGAAGATGGTACCCCAGATTGTCCGGTTGTATAACCAGATGCCAGAACCCAAGTATGTGATTGCGATGGGCGCCTGTGCATGCGGTGGCGGACCTTTCAAAGAGGGTTATAGTGTAATTCCAGGAATTGACCGTTTTATTCCGGTGGATGTATATATTGCCGGCTGTCCGCCGACACCCCAGGCACTGATACATGGTTTGATCACATTGCAGGAGATGATCAAACAGCAGACATTAAAAAATGCCCGATGGTATTCCAAAAAACCCAATCAGCCCATTCCCGTACCTGTTTTAGGACCGGACTTGATGGATCCCCGCCAATATGAGTTGCTTCAGCAACAACAGAATCTGGTTTCCAACGGTGAGGATCAATCTGTTGGGGAGGAACAGAATGACTGATCACGCTGCAGATCAAAAATCAATAAATCTTGTGGAAATATTTCCACAATTGGTCAGACCTGATGACCGACCAGGTTATCAGGGTTTCATCGTTGATAAAGAAAATCTGATTCAGGTTGTTCAGACCCTGCATAATCAATATGGATATGATTACCTGTCATCCGTAACAGGCGTGGATTATTATCCTGATGATTTAATGGATGTGGTCTATCACCTTAATCGTTCAACAGGGGGAAGAACGTTGGTCCTAAAGACACCGGTATCCCGGATCAATCCACAGGTGCCTTCACTTGTGTGGCTTTTCCCTGGAGCAGAATTCCAGGAACGCGAGGTGTGGGACCTGATGGGAATCCGGTTTGAGGGTCACCCGGATTTACGCCGGATCCTGACTTGGGAAGGGTTTGAGGGTCACCCGCTCCGCAAGGATTGGAAGGAACCCTTCTTTGAGGAAGAAATCAAACCTTATAAAAGCCGGCATCCCGAAGGACGGGCAAGAAGGATTGAGGATGGCAATCCATATCAGAATAATGTGCAGTATCCCTTTGGTTTTAACCCGGAAAATTGGACACCGGAAGGAGAGGATCCTCTCTACCGGACATTATCAAGTGGTTCGAAAAACAGCAGCATCAAAACCGATCAGATGATTGTCAATCTGGGTCCACAGCACCCATCCACTCATGGGGTTTTCAGAATGGTTGCCGTGTTGGAAGGTGAAACAGTTGTTGATTTAAAACCTGTGATGGGTTACCTGCACCGCAACCATGAAAAAATCGGTGAACGAAACACATTTTTGCAGAACATGCCCTTCACAGACCGGCTGGATTATGTCTCTTCGATGAGCAATAATTTTGGGTATTCATTGGCAATTGAAAAATTGATGGGAATCCAGGTGCCAGAGCGGGCGGAGTACATCCGTGTGATGATGGCGGAATTAACCCGCATTATGAGTCACCTTTTCTCGGTGGGTTTTTTATTGAATGATCTCGGGGCATATTTCACCCCCTCCCTGTATGTGATTGAAGAACGGGAATTGATCCTGGATATCTTTGAAGCTGTCTCTGGTTCACGCATGATGTGCAATTATCTACGGTTTGGAGGAGTAGCTCGTGATTTACCGGATGGAATATTGGAAAAAATCCGGGATCTGGTGACTGACCGGCTTCCCCGCAAAGTGGATGACCTGGATACATATCTGACACAAAATGAAATTTTACGCAGCCGCTGTGAAGGTATTGGCATCCTGACTGCAGAAGATGCCATCGCCAATTCTGCCTCCGGTCCCTTACTGCGTGCTTCCGGTGTACCCTATGATATTCGGCGGGCTGACCCTTACAGCATCTATGATCGATTTGACTTCGATGTGGTGGTTCGTTATCATGGAGACATTTATGATCGTTATTTGGTGCGCATGGATGAAATCCGGCAGAGCATGCACATCCTTGAACAAGCCATACACGATATACCCGCAGGTCCCACATTGAGTGGCAAAAATCAATATGTAGTAAGGGTTCCAGCCGGAGAATCCTATGGAAGGGTGGAAGGACCCAAAGGAGAATTGGGTTTTTATATTGTATCGAACGGAAAACCAAATCCCTGGCGTTACCATGTGCGCGCCCCATCCTTTATCAATCTGACAAGTCTGGCAGGTATGTCATGTGGAGAAAAAATTGCTGATGTGGTTGCCATCCTGGGCTCAATTGATATTGTTTTAGGCGAAGTGGATCGATAAGGCACTCGTGGAGGAAATGAAATGAATGGTTATGGTGTGTTTCGGGGGTTGTGGGTAACCTTCAAGCATTTTATCAACACCTATATTCAAGACATCAAACGCGGGTGGAAATTTTATGGATCAAAGGATGGCATTGAAGCCAGAAGGGATGCCAGGGTTGAAGGTATATTTACAGTCCAATATCCGGATGAGAAACTACCTGTGCCGGAAGAATTCCGATTCTTACCATTTCTGGTTTATGATGCAGGTCCGGAGGGCGAGAAAAAGTTGCGCTGCACAGCATGTGGCATTTGTTCCAAGGTATGTCCACCCCAATGCATCTGGATTGTACGCAGTGTGGATCCTGAAACCGGAAAACCGGTTCCAAAACCAGCGGAATATTATATTGACATTGATCTTTGCATGAATTGTGGATTTTGTGCGGAATACTGTCCATTTGATGCCATTAAAATGGATCATGATTATGAAATAGCAACTACAAACCGCCACTCAAATAACATATATAATCTTGATAAATTATCCAAGCCAGTTTCCTACTATGCTGAAATCCGTCCGATAAATTATGCCCGGGAAGAGGAAGAGAAGACAGCCAGGGAAGCTGTAAAAGCAGGTCATTAGGCAGAAAAACCATGTATAATTCCGACACAGAAATGATTGTTCCGCTGCGCGTGGCACCAACACTGACTGCTTTAAGGAGTGAGCTCTGGTCTGAATTGGTGGAAAGAATATCATCCGCAGATGCCAATCCACTGGAGCAAAAAGCATTTATATTGATGATGGCAAGACTCGCTAATTGCGGCAGTTGTGGTGTGGATTCATTCCGGGCGATGCGGGGCTGCACCCAGTGCGCCAGACAATGCATCCGAAGATATCGTGGAAGTGATGATGATATAAATATGTTGTTTCGACAATATGTCAATGAAGTTACCGCCTTTCTCAACAAAAATAAAGAAAACTCTGAAAATGGCTAAGGAGAGGAAGGTAAATATTAATAAGGAATAATGGAAGTGGACACAATTAACCCTTCCATTTTTGAAAGGAATTTCGATGTCTGATTTAGAGCAAACCCTGGTGGTTGGAATTCGTTTTTGCAGGGTTGGAAAAATTTATCATTTTGATTCGAGTGATTTTCGCGACATTCAAATTGGAGATATGGTCATTGTGGATACCGCCCGCGGTCAACAGCTGGGCGAAGTCATTCAAATTGTGCTGGGATCCGAGAAAGCGGAAAGTAATTTGAAAAAAATCAATCGAATGGCAACTCCAGTTGACATGGTGCAGCGTCAACAATGGCAACAAAAGGAACAGGAAGTCATCACTGCCTGCCGTTTGCGGGTGAAAGAACTGAGACTTTCCGGTATAAAGATAGCTGATGCTGAATATAGTTTTGATGGCGCCCGGTTATCGATTTTTTACAGCACTGAAACGGATGAAAAAATTGATTTAAAATCACTGCGGCAGGATATGCAAAGGAGTTTTGCTCCGGCACAGGTCGAACTTAGAATGATAGGACCGCGGGATGTGGCAAAAATCATCTCTGGCATGGGTGCATGCGGAATGGAAACCCGTTGTTGTTCAAAATTCCTGACTGATTTTTCGTCCATATCCATTCGGATGGCGAAGGAGCAGGGTATTTCTCTTACTCCGGCTGAAATAACAGGAATGTGCGGAAGACTTCGCTGTTGTCTGTTTTATGAATATGATCAATATGTGGAAGCAAGACAGGGGATGCCAAAACGGAATAAGCGGGTCATCACACCTGCTGGTGAAGGAAAAGTGGTGGATATCATGCCATTGCAGGGAAAAGTTGTGGTGTACCTGGG
>CALMHE010000383.1 GCA_937863865.1 uncultured Anaerolineaceae bacterium
ACTTTGCTTTTGTTCCTCTGGGTGATGTCTGTTTGGTGTATCCAGCCTTGGTCGTTTTATCTTTCTGGGTTGCTTTCGCCCGGGATCGTTTGGCAACTGGTTTTTTTGTTTCAGTTGATTCATCCAAAGGAGTAATTCGTGGTCTTCTTGTCCTGGTCCGAATTGATCTTTCAAAGCCTGGTTCCCAAAAACTCATCGAATCAACTTCTTCGGTTATCGCAAGTACCCGATCGTTGGCACTCAACTTCACCAATGCGAAGCCTCGGGTAAGCCTTTTTCCTTCAGGAGATTGATCAAATCGGAATTGTTTGGCTGCAGATTGTTGAAAATGCATCAAAATGCTTTGAGTTGGACGTCCACACGCCAATCCGGCAATTGTCACACCACCAGTAAGTTTACTGAGCTGGACGCCCTGACCATATCGTCCCTGCAACGGCACAAGGTCTGGTTTCAATCTCCAACAATGACCATTGCTGGAAATCATTAGCAATTCATCTTCTTTTTGAAGAATTATTGCGCCGACAACCGCATCCCCCTTGCCTAATTTTATTCCATTAACTCCAGCAGCTACGAGCCCCATGGGACGCACTTCATTCTCTGAAAAACGGATCATCATCGCATTGGCAGTCACATACAGGATCTCTGCTTTTCCGTTGGTTAGAAAAGTGGATTGAAGTCGATCATCTGGATTCACCTTGGAAATTTGGAATGATTGTGATGAAGCTCCTGGCAGGTCTGATATGGTTGTCTTCTTAATTAAACCCTGCCTGGAAACCGATGCAACATATCGCTCTTCTTCAACTGAAGTTGGAATTGAAAATATCGAGATGATTACATCATCCTGATTCAACGGTGAGGCTTTGTGGATCGGAAAACCGTCGGAAAATTTTTCCACTTCTGGCAATGAATGAACCGGAATTGCAGCTGCCCGTCCGTTTTCAGCCACCAAATAAAGAATATGGTGGGAGTTGGTTCTCAATAGGAATTTTGGAGCGGTAACACCTGTGAACCGGGGCAGTTCATCGCTTAATGTTCGTCCGATCATTCCATCATTCGAAATACCCACCCAGGTGACCTGGGCAGGAGTCATATCAGTTGTTGTCAATTTTTCAGCTGCAATTTCACCATTTTTTAGGAAAACGATTTGTGTCCGGCGTCGATCAGCATATGCCTGGCGCATGGCAATCAATTCAGTTTCCACAACCCCCCGCAACTTCGTGGGCGATTTTAACAATGACTGTAATTGTTTGATTAACCCAACAATATCTTTATATTCCAGTTCAATTTTTTTGCGTTCCAATGCAGCCAGCCGGCGTAACGGCATTTCCAAAATTGCCTGAGTCTGAACATCCGACAACTTGAATCGTCTTTTTAACCGGGCATGCGCGGTTTCAACATCGGGAGCCGCCCTGATGATGCCTATGATTTCATCCAGGTTGTTTAATGCAATCCTCAGCCCTTCCAATATATGTAAACGTTGTTGCGCCTTATTAAGGTCAAATTCACTGCGCCTGCGAACGACCTCAATCCGATGATCAAGATACACCCTCAAGGCTTGTTTAAGTGTCAATAATCTCGGCTCCCCCCCCACCAGAGCCAATAATGCAATGGATAAGGTGCTCTGTAACGGAGTTCGCTTGTACAACTCCCGCAGAATATTCGCTTCTTCAGCAGCCTTGCTGACCTCGATGACAATCCGCATCCCCTGTCGATCGGATTCGTCCCTCAAGTCGGAGATTCCTTCTATCCCACCTCCACGCGCCAGGTCAGCAATCCTTTCAATTAACGAGGCTTTATTAACCTGATAAGGCAATTCGGTGATAATGATCTGGTTTTTACCCCGCCCCATTTCCTCAAAGTGAACCCTGCCCCTTACAATAACCTTTCCTCTCCCGGTTCCGTAAGCACTCAACAAGTCATTTTTATCATCACCCTGCAGGATGATACCACCCGAGGGCAGGTCAGGACCTTTGATATAACGAACCAGATCCGTAACTGAAATATCTTCAAGCTGATCCCATTCCCTGATCATGAATGTCAGAGCATCAATTACTTCACCAAGATTATGGGGTGGGATGCTGGTCGCCATTCCAACAGCAATTCCGCTTGCACCATTGACCAATAAATTGGGTAAGGCTGCAGGCAGAACTTCAGGTTCATCCAATGTATCATCAAAATTCCGGGTAAAATTTACCGTATTTCGATCAAGTTGATGGAGGATGTCCATGGCAAAAGCCGATAATCTGGCTTCAGTGTACCGCATCGCTGCCGGAGGATCTCCATCAATGCTGCCAAAGTTCCCTTGACCATCAACGAGTGGATAACGCATTGTGAAATTCTGGGCCAGGCGCGCCATTGCTTCATAAACCGCCAGGTCGCCATGTGGATGGTATTTTCCAAGTACTTCACCGACGATCCTGGCTGATTTTTTTGTCGCTGAGTCTGCCCGCAGACCCATATCATACATCGCGTAGAGTATTCTCCGCTGAACCGGTTTCAATCCATCTCTGGCATCAGGGAGCGCCCGCGCAACAATTACGCTCATCGCATAATCCAGATAGGATTGCTGCATTTCATGATCAATATCCACTTTCCGAACCATGCCAATTTCCATGTTTGTTACCTTTCAACAACAAAATACCCCCGATCCACTCACCGAGGGATTGGGGGTATTTCTGTTATTCATCTAATTTCAATTATCCAGGGGAGTTGCATCATCATTGTCTGCCGGGCTTTCTTCAGGTTCGGTGGTAAACCTTCCGTGTATAAATCCAGTACCTGCCGGGATCAGCTTGCCTATAATGACATTCTCTTTTAGTCCGTACAGGGGATCTTCACTGGAGGCTATTGCAGCATAAGCCAACACTTTAATTGTATGCTGGAATGAGGACATCGACAAGAACGAATCTGTACTCAAGGATGCCTTGGTGACCCCCAATAACATTTCCAGGTATCGGACAGGTTGTTTCCCCTGGGCAACCAGTTCCTCGTTCATTTTCCTGATTTCCAACCGGTCCACCAAATCACCGGGCAAGTAATGAGTATCGCCAGGGCGGACTACCTGTACACGTCCTGTCATTTTTCTTAGGATTACCTCGAAGTGTTTATCGTTGATGTTTTGACCTTGCGAACGGTACACTTTCTGAATTTCAGAAAGCAGGTACATTTGGCAGGATTCCCTGCCTTTAATCCGCAAGATTGTATGGGGGTTTAACGAGCCTTCGGTCAACGGTTGACCTGCTTCAACACGTTCATTATCCTTGATCGTCATTCTTGCTGTAGTCGGAATGTCATATTCCTCACTCTCGCGTTGTTCATAGGATATGATGACCTTGCGACCCTCAATCCGGACTCGTCCTGCATGTTGTGCAACAATCCGGGCTTCACCCAATACAGCCACCTCGTCACCGACCGAAACGACTCCCTCTGTGTCCACACGCAATTCCCATTCTTCAGGAATTTCATATTCATCGCTGACGATCTCACTATTTTCAACTCGGACAAACCTTTGATCACTATATCGATCAGAGGCATGGATGGTCGCGTAACCAGAGATTCGAGTAATAACAGCTTCACCCTTCGGCATCCTGCGGGCTTCAAATAATTCTTCCACGCGTGGTAGACCGGTCGTGATGTCACTGCCGGCTGCCACTCCACCTGTATGGAATGTCCTCAGGGTAAGCTGAGTTCCTGGTTCGCCAATGGATTCAGCCGCTACAATCCCTACAGCAGAACCCAATTCAACCATTCTTCCACGTCCCAAGTCCATGCCATAACATTTGGCACACAATCCATGCTGCAACTCGCATGTAAGTGGTGAGCGCACCTTGACTTCTGAAATTCCGGAATGGATGATTTCGCGGATTAAAACATGATCAATCATTTCATCCCGTTCAGCAATTATTTCGCCGGTTTTGGGATGTATTATTCTCGCGGCTGTCACTCTTCCATACAAACGTGACTGCAGGGGTTGACCTGCCACATCATCACTCTTACGAATCCAGATTCCATCCGTCGTACCACAATCGACTTCGTTAATAATGGCATCCTGAGCAATATCCACCAGGCGACGGGTCAGGTAACCAGCATCAGCGGTTCGTAGAGCTGTATCAGCCAAACCTTTTCTGGCTCCATGTGTGGAAATAAAGTATTCCAGCGCAGTCAAGCCTTCACGGAAATTTGATTTAATGGGCAAACGGATGATACGACCAGCCGGGTCAGCCATCAATCCACGCATTCCAGCAAGCTGTGAGATGGGTCCAAAGCCGCCTTTGGTGGCACCAGAGTTAGCCATCGTAGCTAGATTTCCATTGGGATCCATCCCTTTGCGGACTGCATCAGCAACTTTTTTGGTTGTCTCCTGCCAGACATCAATTTCCAGCTTATTGCGTTCCTGTTCGGTTAGATAACCATTTCGGTATGATCGATCAAGATTGGTCACTTCCTGTTGCGCCGAACGAAGTATCTCATCTTTTTCTGAAGGCCTCGAAATATCAGATACGGAAAGAGTTGATCCTGACCGCATGGCATATTCAAAGCCGATATCCTTAATTCTGTCAGCGACTTCTGTTGTCACTGCCTCGCCGCAGATTTCATAAACCAGACCTATCAGGTCCTTTACGCCACCCTTGTCCAGTTTATGGTTATAGAATTGGATCTCTTGGGGAAGGATTTGGTTAAATATCACCCTGCCGACGGTTGTATTGATCAACCTCTTCTCTGGATTGGAAATGAGATTTCCCTTATCGTCATAATGGGTGGTAACCATCACCCGAATGTTAGCGTGAATATGAACCTGCCCCAGTTGATAAACCATTTCAACTTCATCAAGATCTGCAAACACTCGTCCATCTCCCGCATGAGGTCCAACATCCTCTACGGTCAGGTAATACACCCCCAGCGTCATGTCCTTTGAAGGACTGATTATGGGTTCTCCATCTGCAGGTTTTAGAAGGTTTTTGGAAGCAAGCATTAAATTCTTGGCTTCCCTCACTGCCTTTTCTGAAAGAGGTACATGCACAGCCATCTGGTCACCATCGAAGTCTGCATTGAAAGCAGTAGTCACCAGAGGATGGAGTTGAATTGCTGAACCTTCAATCAAGACAGGATCAAAAGCCTGGATCCCCAGCCGGTGAAGAGTGGGTGCACGGTTTAATAATACAGGGCGTTCCTGAATTACCTCTTCCAACACTTCCCAAATTTCTGGACGGGAGCGTTCAATGAAACGCCTGGCACCCTTGACATTACCCGCGTATCCATCGGCAGTTAATTTAGCAATAACAAACGGTCGATATAACTCCAATGCCATGGTTTTGGGTAAACCACACTGATAAAGTTTGAGTCTGGGACCCACCACGATTACCGAACGTCCTGAATAATCAACGCGTTTACCCAACAAATTTCGTCGGAAACGACCTTTTTTGCCCTTTAGCATATCGCTTAATGACTTTAATTCACGCCGGCCGCGCCGCGATAGAGCTTTTCCGCGTTGAGAATTATCAATTAAAGAGTCAACGGCTTCCTGAAGCATCCGTTTTTCATTTCTAACAATAACATCAGGTGCACCAAGTTCCAACAATCTCTTCAAACGGTTATTGCGATTAATTACTCGTCGATAAAGATCATTTAGATCCGAGGTGGCGAACCGACCGCCATCCAATTGCACCATGGGGCGCAGATCAGGTGGAATGACCGGAAGAATGGTTAAAATCATCCATTCCGGTCGGTTGCCTGATCGGCGAAAAGATTCCACAACTTTCAGGCGGCTGGTTGCTTTCTTTCGTTTTTGTTTGCTTTTTGATGTTCGGACTTCATGCCATAATTCTTCAGCCAACCGGTCAAGATCCAGGCGGCGTAAAATATCATAAAAAGCTTCCGCACCCATGTCCGCTCGGAAAACCTGACCCCAGCGGGATTTTAATTCTCGATATCTGCTTTCACTTAGGAACGTAAATGGTCTCAACTCTTGTAACTCATCCCGAAATCGGGAATTCTGAGTTTGTGAGGCGTCGTTATCATCCTCCAGTTGACTTCGCAGAGCTTCCATTTCCTGTTCAGCTTGAGCTTTTATTTCTGCAATACCCAACTTGATTTGTTCAATTTCACGTTTAAACTCATCCTGGAATTCGGTTTCCAATTCATCCAGGCGCGTCTTTACGATTTTCTGCACTTTTACAATATGCTGAGCAGTGATTGTTTCACCGGACTCGGCTATGTTTTGTTTGGCTGCTGTAAAGACAATCGTAGTTGGTGTCACGGATCCAATATTTTCTGTCAACCGGCGTTCGAGGGATTGGCTTTCCTGGATGACAGGATCAAGCCGGGCGGCAATTAATTCATCCCTTCTTGACTCCATTTCAACCTGGCGCTTGTTATATTCCTCAATTTTGCGATCGCGGGCATGTTTTACTTCCAGAATCCGGGCATTGATCGCCGCCGCCTGTTCGCGTACCGAAACACTTATTTCATCTTCCAACCGTTTTAATGCTTTTTGGCGGGCATCTTCATCCACATACGTGACAATGTACTGGGCGAAATACAATAC
>CALMHE010000384.1 GCA_937863865.1 uncultured Anaerolineaceae bacterium
CCCTGGATCATTGCCGGCGGGCGGTTGAGATGGTTGAGGCGGATGCATTGATTTTACATCTCAATCCGTTGCAGGAAGCTCTTCAACCGGAAGGTGACACAAACTTTTCAGGACTTGCCAAAAAGATTGAATTGATATGCCGTGAGTTACCCGTACCGGTGATCGTCAAGGAGGTCGGATGGGGTATTTCAGAAAAAGCTGCCGGAATGTTGGCGGATGCCGGTGTGGCTGCAATCGACGTCGCAGGGGCGGGTGGTACATCCTGGTCACAGGTGGAATTGTACAGGATGAAGGACGACACCCAAAAATATGTTGCCTCTGCATTTCTGAATTGGGGGATTCCAACTACCGAATCAATTCAAATGGTCACCAAGGCAGTTCCTAATCTTCCTGTATTTGCTTCCGGGGGTGTACAAAATGGGGTGGATATTGCAAAGGCAATTGCGCTTGGTGCAAAATTATGTGGTCTGGCTGGACCTTTCCTGAGAGCAGCGGTCATATCCACTGATGACGTCGTCAGATTGATCACCATTTTAAGGAAGCAATTGCAAATAACCATGTTTGCTGCCGGTGTTAAGAACCTGGCTGAACTGGGTCAATTGACACTCGAGGAGGAAAAGTGATGTCAGACCTGACCCGGGAAATGCTGCAGGCTTTGGATAAGGAATTGCGTATCGTATTTGAACTTTACTTAACGCCTGACCGAAAAGGGCTCAGGAATATGTTGTTTTATCATATGGGATGGCAGGGTGAGAAGAGTGGCTTTGAAGCGCAGGGAAAGCGAATCCGTCCCCTCCTGGTAATGTTGTGTACCGCGGCATTGGGCGGCGACTGGCAACAGGCGCTTCCTGCTGCTGCGGGAGTGGAAATTCTACATAATTTCACCTTGATTCATGATGATGTTGAAGATGAAAGTGAAATCCGGCGGGGAAGGTCCACCCTGTGGAAATTATGGGGAACGGCACAGGCGATTAACGCGGGTGACGCATTATTTGCACTGGTTCCATTGGCTCTTGCGCGCTTGAATTCCCAAATCAATCCGACGATGAAATTGGAAGCCGCGCATGCTCTTTTTGAAGCAACCCTGGACATTACACATGGTCAGCAGTTGGATATCTTCTATGAAGATGAACGCCATATGTCCCTTGATGATTACTGGCAAATGGTTGGTGGAAAAACAGCCTCCTTGTTGGCTGCCTCCACGGAATTGGGGGCAGTTGTCGCTGGAGTGAATCAAACCAGGAGGGACGGCATTCGCCGCTTTGGATGGAAATTGGGTCTCGCTTTTCAAGCCCTGGATGATTTATTAGGGATCTGGGGTGATGAATCTGAATTGGGAAAATCCGTCACCAGTGATCTTGTCTCCGGGAAAAAGACCTTACCTGTGGTTTATTGCCTGGAGAAAAAGGCTGAATTCAAGAATCGCTGGCTGGCTGGTCCAATAGCCATCCAGGAAGTTCCCCAAATTGCTGAATTACTGGAAAAAGAAGGCGCAAGGGAGTATACTCAGACCACAGCCGATCGGCTGACCAATGAAGCTTTATCGGCATTATCGGAAGTGGTTGAGGAAAATGAAGCTGCAAAGGTATTGCATCAGCTGTCGTTTGATTTGTTAAGGCGAAATCGCTGATGGCGTGTTGATTACAAGTATAAACGGAACAGGATTATGGAATTCAAACAATCCATTTATGATGCAGCGGAACTGCTTGAACAGGAGGAGATTAATGCTCCGGTAATTGAGAGTTCTGTCAGGCATATTCTGTCTGCTGTGGGTGAAAATCCAGATCGGCAGGGTTTGTTGAGAACGCCGAGACGGGTGGCGCGCATGTATGAAGAATTACTGGCAGGATATCGAACGGATCCCGTAGCCATGGTCAACGAAGCATTGTTTGAAGTTGAATATGACGAAATGGTAATTGTCCGGGATATCGAATTTTACAGCCTCTGCGAACATCACATGCTGCCGTTTTTGGGAAGAGCACATGTTGCGTACATTCCCAAGGGACGGGTGATTGGTCTGTCAAAGATCCCCCGAATTGTGGATATGTTTGCACGCCGCCTGCAAGTCCAGGAACGAATGACCCGGCAAATTGCTGACTTCTTATGTGAATTATTAAATCCCCAGGGAGTGGGGGTGGTTGTGGAGGCTCTCCACCTGTGTTCCATGATCAGGGGTGTGAAAAAGCACGACTCGCGGATGACGACATCCACCATGTTTGGGGTTTTCCGTACGGATTTGGCGTTACGAATGGAATTTCTTGATAATATATCCCGCAGTGCGGAACCGCTACACTTTTAATTAAAAAGTCAGATCCGGGATAATTTTTGCCTGACTGCCGGGAAGCAAACGGCGGGCTATTTCTTCCAATTTCATTCCTGTAATGGGATGGCAGAATTCGGGCATCAGTTCGGAAACCGGAATGGTAACATAGACCTTTGCCCATAAACCAGGATCCATGACCTGGTCGTCGAAGATTATCAGGTCAATATCAATGGTACGGGGTGAATTATTATCATCGGTGCGTATCCGCCCCAGTTTCTTTTCAATTTGAGTCAGACTGGATTCTTTGAGTGTGGGTGCATCCATAATGGTCGTAATAGCCACAGCAATATTTAAAAACATGGGATCATCAACACGACCGATGGCAACTGTCTCCCAGGTGGAAGAAATTCCTTCAATGGGAAATGCTTCCCGAATAAGTTTTATTGCCTGTCGAATATTTTCGGCAGGATCGATGTTGGATCCCAGGAGAAGGATTGCCTTATGTGTCATTTTTCCCCACTTTATTTTGGAAACCTTTCAATTTCCACGCCCACAGATCCGGCAAATCGAACAGCGCCTGGTTTTTCCACCCGGACCCAAACCCCTTTCACGCCATTTTCACTTAGCACAATCTGAGCGATATCTTCAGCGAGAGCTTCAACGGTGTGGCGTCCGATTTCAGATGCATGGGCGAGGATTTTCCTGGACATGGTCCGATAATTAACCGTGTCATCGATATTATCGGTCTTTGAAACCCTGCTGATATCTGTATAAATGACCACATTTATTAAAATGTCCTGGGGTTGTGAGCGTTCCTTCTCGGAAATTCCAATAATTCCCCGGGCAAGTAAATCCTCAATGAAGATATGATCCATTAATGATTCCCTTTCATCAAGTTGTCTTCTCCTATTTTACACGAGATGGCGTCCTCCATCCAAAAATAGTATTTCGCCAATTATGGTATCCGGTCCGGAAGCTAAGAACAGAAAAGCATGAATCAGTTCATCCGTTGTTGCGAAACGGTGGATTGGATATTTCCTGAGGACAACCTGTGGATCGGTACCATCAGAAGGAGGGAAGACTGCTCCCAAAGCCAATCCGTTAACAAGAATTTGGGGAGCAAGCGCAATGGCAAGAGAGCGGGTCAATGCAGCCAGTGCAGCTTTTGTGATCCTGTATGGCAGGTGATCCGTCCCGGGTGCCAGTGCCCGCCAATCTAAAATATTGATAATTCTGCCGTTCTGGTCAGAAGGGAGACAACGCGCAAATGATTGTGACAGTAAAAAGGGTGCTGTCAAATTGATGTTGAGATGAGACTGCCATTCTTCCAGAGAGGTGTCATTTACTATTACCGGAGAAAAAATGGCAGCATTGTTCACCAGGATTTGGAATGGATGAATCAGCCAGGCATCCCTTACAAGCCTGGATGTCTGCTCTGGAATGGAAAAATCAGCCTGAAGGATATGCGCCTGTCTGCCCATGGCATGAATTTCCTCTGCCAGGGATTCAGCCTCCCGGGGTGATTGCGAATGATGCAAAATGACATCAGCGCCTGCCCGCGCAGAACCAAGTGCCAATTCGCGTCCAATTCGTCGGGCTGCACCGGTGATGAAAATGGTTTGATGTTGCAGGGGTAAATCGGGTTGTGTCATTATTTTCTTGTAAACCCTACTGATGATTTTGAAACATGGATGAAATTAGGTATTACATTATCCTATCCATTTGAGAGATGAATGTCAAGGATTGAAAATAATAGAAATCGGACAATCTTGACACAAAGAGGCAGAATTGATAAACTGAACAGACACCATAATTTGACAGTGGTGTTTTATGACGGGAAAAAAGAATTTCCTTGTAACATTCGAATTATTTATGATTAGTATTAAAAAATGGAGATCATGATGAAAAAAATATCCTATTTTATTCCGTCAATTTCCTGTGGACATTGCGCCCATACGATTAAAATGGAACTATCCGAGCTGACCGGTGTTAAGACTGTGGATGTTGACATACCAACCAAGACTGTAGCCATCACCTTTGGAGCACCAGCGACGGAGGAAGATATCGAAAAACTCTTGACTGAAATTAATTATCCGCCGCAAAAATAAGGATTATTCTGGAAATTCCTGTCTACACAAAGGAAGCCGGGGAGGAAGAATAGGTGTGGTAAAATCCTTTGAGAAATAAAAGAGGAGGAAGGATATGCGCATAGCCATTGCATCGGATCATGGTGGTTTTCCTCTAAAAGATTTGGTGATCAAGGTTGTGGAAGGGATGGGGCATGAAACCACGGATCTGGGTACATTCGATACCACACCCGTGGATTATCCGGATATTGCCCAAAAAGCTGGTCAGATGCTTCAATCGGGCAGGGCGGATCGGGCAATCATCCTTTGCGGATCCGGGGTGGGAGCTTGCATTGCAGCCAATAAAATGAAGGGTGTGTATGCAGGAGTATGTCATGATACATATTCCGCCCATCAGGGCGTGGAACATGATAATATGAATGCCCTCTGCCTGGGCGCCAGGATTATTGGACCAGAGCTTGCCCGGGAGATTGTTTGTGCCTATCTGGGAGCAGAATTTTCAATTGAAGAGCGACACCGGCGGCGCGTTGCCAAAATCATTCAAATGGAAACCAACGGCCTGTAGAGTAGAATGTTAGTTTGGCATGTTTTGAGTGTATAATCGTTCCAATTCCCCAATATAATTTTGATAAACCAATTTTAGAATTAACCCATTGCATTATCCGAGAAACGAGGAATTATAATGGATATCTTTGAAAAATGTTATTTGTTCCAGGATGCAAGAGAAGCAATTGCCCGGGGGGTGTATCCATATTTTATTCCGATGACTGACAATGAGGGAACTGAAACCGTATTTCATGGAAAACGATTGATCATGTGCGGTTCCAATAATTACCTGGGTCTGACCACTCATCCAAAGGTGCGCGAAGCAGCCATCAAAGCAGTGGAACGGTTTGGAACGAGTTGCACAGGCTCCAGATTCTTGAATGGGACGCTAGAATTGCACGAACAGTTGGAATATGAACTGGCAAAATGGGTTGGGAAGGAAGCTTCACTGGTATTTTCCACCGGGATGCAAACCAACCTGGGTACTATCAGTGCGCTATTGGGGCGGGGTGATGTGGTCATTCTCGACAAAGACGATCACGCCAGTATCGTGGATGGCGCGCGCCTGGGATATGGGAAGATTGATCGATTCATTCATAATGATATGGCTCACCTGGAGCGGGTACTTCAATCCATCCCGGATGCCAGCGGCAAATTGATTGTGGTGGATGGATTGTTCAGCATGGAAGGTGATCTGGCGGATTTACCCAATATCGTACCTCTGGCAAAGAAATATGGTGCCAGAGTCATGGTGGATGATGCCCATGGGATGGGAGTGTTGGGAGGTGGTCGGGGTACATCAGAGCACTTTGGATTGACAAAAGAAGTGGACTTGATTATGTCCACATTCAGTAAATCATTTGCCAGTCTGGGTGGATTTATCGCCGGTGATGATGATGTGATCCATTACATAAAACATCATGCCCGGGCACTCATATTCAGCGCCAGCATCCCCGCCAGTAATGCTGCGGCTGCACTGGCAGCCCTCGAAGTCATGCAGGAAGAACCGGAACGTATCCAGCGTGTCAACAAGAATGGGGCTCGTATGCGCGAGGGTTTCCAGAGGATGGGATTTAATATTGGTCATTCGGTGACACCTGTTGTACCGATTATCATTGGTGATGATGAGAGGACCTTCTTATTCTGGCGCGCCTTGTTTGATGCAGGTGTTTTTGTAAATCCAGTCATCAGTCCGGCAGTCCCTGCCGGACGACAGCTGCTGCGCACCAGCTATATGGCTACGCATACGGATGAACAACTGGATCGCGTTCTGGAAATATTCTCTGTGGTTGGAAAACAACTGGGTGTAATTTCCTGACATCATTCGGTTGAAAAAATCAGAGTGCTCATCGAATGGGCACTCTGATTATTTTCTATAATACGTCTGATGTGAATTATACCGAAAAGGCCGGAAGAAGGTCAAAAGTTTGGACATTAATGCCAAAATCTACGAGCAATATATGACGCAAGAGATGACTGGTCATTTTTGCGACGATCCTGGTGCAAAGTCCCTCAACCGTTTTGGCCAGTAAGCGTTCAAGATTGCGCCCGGTATTCTGGACTTCGTGAAAAACGCCTTCAATGCGTTCACGGGTGCTGTTGAGCCAACGGTCCAAGCGCCTGTCATTCTGACGGTGCTGATTGGAC
>CALMHE010000385.1 GCA_937863865.1 uncultured Anaerolineaceae bacterium
CTGTCCATGGAAGAAGTTCCCCCTCTTCGGTGGTGTGGAGCCGGGAAAAGGGCGTCTGCCCGGGTCACGCCCGGGGCTGCTGGTGGGGATTGCCGACCGTCTGGACACGCTTGCCGGTCTTTTTGCCGCCGGTCTGGCACCCTCCGGCACCAAGGATCCGTTTGCCCAGCGCCGCGCCGCTCTGGGTCTGGTGCAGGCTCTCATCGGCTGGGATCTGGATTTTGACCTGCGCGCCGGTTTATCCGCGGCGGCGGAGGCATTGCCTATTGAATCGACCCCGGAGTCACAGGCGGCATGCTTTGATTTTATTATCGGTCGTCTGCAAGCCTGGCTGCTGGAGCAGGGGGCGCGCTATGATGTGACCGCTGCGGTTTTGGGGGCACAGGCACACAATCCAGCGGGCGTGGTGCGAGCCATCCCGGCGTTGACGTGTTGGACCGCACGACCCGACTGGAACACGATTTTACCGGCGTATGCCCGCTGCGTGCGCATCACGCGCGACCAGCCGGAGCGGTATTCCGTGAACCCCGGCGCGTTTGTGGAGCCGGCGGAAAAGGAGTTGTATGCCCAACTGGAAAAAGCGGAGGGTTTGGAAAGACGGTCGGGCTCGGTGGAGGATTTCTTCAACGGCTTCCTGCCGCTGATTCCCCATATCAACACCTTCTTTGACACGGTGCTGGTGATGGCAGAGGATGAAGCAATTCGGGCAAACCGGCTGGGCTTGCTGCAGCGCCTGTCTGCCCTGGCGGATGGCGTCGCGGACTTTTCCAGGCTGGAAGGGTTCTAGATCTTCCGACAGGATTTTATAATTTAGCAATGGTCAGGCAGGGATCATCTCCCTGCTTGATTTTTTAATTTCATTGCCGTATGATGGATGGGATTATTTTGATTCATTCATCCGGATAATGGGAGGTTCCCATGTTTGAACCTTCACCAAGGAATGTCGGTGAGGATGTCTTGCGGATTCACCGGGCAATCACCCGGGGTTTGATGATGTCCATCCTCTTTCTGCAGGATCCTGAGAACCAGTCCGGGTTTCATCACGGATTCACGCTCTACCTGCGGGCGCTTTCAGCCCTGCTTCATGCCCATCACCTGGGCGAGGATGAGATCGGTTTTCCTTTTTGGCGAAAGAAAATTCCATTCGCACCCTTCCCCAACCTCATCCGTGATCATATGCGGATGACCCCGCTGCTGGAAAGAATCGAAATCTGGTTAAACACTGGAGAATCAATGCAGGGGGCGAAATCCATTGCCGGCATCCATTCCGTATTGACGGAGTTGAACACCATCTGGCTGCTGCACATCCAGATGGAGGAGAATGTGATTGGACCGGCGCAGGCAGCCGCCCGGTTGACCCCCGAGGAGAACCTGCAGCTCTCCAACCAGCTGGCAGCTCACGGGCAGGAACATGCCCAGCCCGGCGCACTTGTGATCCCCTTCATTCTTTACAATCTGCAGCCGGAGGACCGGATGGCGATGGAGGATGTCTTCCCGTCGATTGTGATTCAACAGCTGGTCGCCGTGGAGTGGAAGCCGGTCTGGGAGCCGATGAAACCTTTTCTGCTGGAATGAAAATAAAAATCCCCATTCGTCAAAAATGGGGATTTTCAGGTAATCAATTGTAAATTTATAAACCGGCAGCGCGGCGCATGGCGTCGGCTCGATCGGTTTTTTCCCAGGTCAAATCCAGGTCGTCACGACCGAAATGACCATAAGCAGCCACCTGCTGATAAATCGGGCGGCGCAGCTTGAGATCGCGGATGATGGCACCGGGGCGCAGATCGAAAAATTCCTTCACGATGGCTTCGATCTTGGTGTCCGCAATCCTGCCGGTGCCGAAGGTCTCGACATTAATGCTGAGGGGATGTGCCACACCGATGGCATACGCCACCTGGATTTCAACCCGCTCCGCCATGCCGGCTGCCACGATGTTCTTGGCGACCCAGCGGCAGGCGTAAGCCGCCGAGCGGTCCACCTTCGTGGGATCCTTGCCGCTGAAAGCTCCACCGCCATGTCTGCCCATCCCCCCGTAGGTATCCACGATGATCTTGCGACCGGTCAGACCGGCATCGCCCATCGGTCCGCCGATGACGAAACGACCAGTGGGGTTCACAAAAATCTTGGGACCGTGATTCATCAGATCTTCCGGGATGCAGGGCAGAATGACGGATTCATGGATCATTTCTTCGATCTCGGTATGTGAGACATCCGGGGAATGCTGGGCGCTGATGAGCACCGTATCCACCTTGACGGGCTTGCCGTGGTGATATTCAATGGTCACCTGGCTTTTGCCGTCCGGGCGCAGCCAGGGAAGCTCACCGTTTTTGCGCACTTCAGCCAGCTTGCGGCTGAGCTTGTGCGCCAGGTAGATGGGCATGGGCATCAGGGCGGGGGTTTCATTGCAGGCATAGCCGAACATCATGCCCTGGTCGCCGGCGCCGATCTTTTCAACATCATTATCGGAAATTTCACCTTCCTTGGATTCCAGCGCTTCGTCCACACCCATGGCAATGTCGCCCGACTGCTGGGCAATGGCAATCTGCACGGCGCAGGTGTTGCCGTCGAAGCCCTTGGAGCTGTCGTCATAACCGATGTCCTTGACGACCTTGCGCACCAACTGGTCAAAATCCACAAAACCTCTGGTTGTGATTTCACCCATCACGATCACGAAACCGGTCTTGGTGGCGGCTTCACATGCCACGCGGGATTTGGGATCCTGTTCGAGGCAGGAGTCCAGCACGGCATCGCTGATCTGGTCGCAGAGCTTGTCGGGGTGTCCTTCGGTCACCGATTCGGAGGTGAAGAGGAAGTGATCCGACTTTTCAAGGGAAGTATTCATTTGTTTTGGATTCTCCTTTTACAAAAAATTGCCCTTCTGGCGAGGGGCAATTCAAGAGATTTCTTTTTGCCTCTCATCTTCCAGAAAATTCTCTGCCGGAATTGGCACCTTGGAGCTTGCAGCTCCAGGTTGCCGAGGCATCATCGGGCCGGTCCCTCCGCCTCTCTGGATAAGAGTGCCAGCATGGGCTGTTCGATTGTTACCTGAGATATTATCACAATGCGGAAAAAATGTAAAGAAATAATGGAATACGAACTTTCATCCTGTTTGAGTATGTCTGCCGCCTGTTCAGCTGCACCCGGGAGGAATTTTCTTCAGGCAGGGACGGAACGATTCCATCGATCACTGAAAATATCCGCCAGAAATCATACCTGGATGGCGTATAATGTCCCCATCCCCATTCCACAAGGAGATGGACATGAAACTCTTGATCGCTGTTGATATGGAAGGCATAACCGGGGTTGTCAATCCCGATCATGTCACCCTGAACCACCCGGAATACCAGCGTTTCCGCCGGATCATGACCGGGGATGTCAACGCCGCGGCAGCCGGGGCACGCGCGGCTGGCGCCGATGATATCCTGGTGGCTGATGGACACTGGGACGGCACCAATATCCTGCTGGAGGAACTTGATCCCCATGTGCGCCTGAATTCGGGCAACTCGGCGCCCTTTGGCATGGTGGAGGGTATCCAGACCGGCGTGGATGCAGCCTTTTTCATTGGCTACCATGCCCGTGCCGGCTCACTCAACGGCATCCTCGACCATACCTGGTCCTCCTCCAGGATAGCCAACCTGTGGCTCAATGACCGTCTCACCGGTGAAACCGGACTGAATGGCGCAGTCTGCGGGGCGTTTGGGGCGCCGGTGTTGATGGTCAGTGGTGACCAAACCCTTGCTGAGGAAGCGCAGGAATGGATTCCCGGCATCCAGGCTGCCGTGGTCAAGCAAGCCTCCGGGCGCACCTCGGCAATCTGCCTGCCACCTGAAGCTGCCCGCCGGGTTATCCGGGATGCAGCCGAACGGGCGGTGGTCCTGTTCAAGGAGGGTCGGGGGACCAAGCCGCTGCTGGTTTCGACGCCGGTAAAAATCACAATTGAATTTTTCCATGCCCACATGGCGGACAGTGTCTGCCGGATGCCGGGGGTGGTGCGGCTGGATGGCAGACGGGTTGAACTGATTGCCCCGGATATGCCCTCAGCATACCGCAGCTTCCGGGCTATGGTTGCCCTGGCTGGGCGATAGCTGCCATTGATCATGAAGATCAGCCGGATTGGGCAGACTTGCGGGCAGATACAAGTGCACTATATACTTGCGACTTCCCCAACCATCCACTGCTGGTAGTGCGCACCACGCTCAACTGGATAAAACCGGCTTCCCGAATCAGGTCCAGGTATTCGGTCTCCGGCAATGCACCGGAAACGCATCCTGCCCATTCGTCATGATTCATTCTCAGTTCGACCGGGATGGATTGATCCATCACCACATCGCTGACTTCCAACCGTCCACCTGGTTTAAGAACCCGGTATGCTTCCCGTAATACCTGTCCCTTGTCTTCGCAAAGGTTGATAACACAATTCGAGAAGATTACATCAACGGAATGATCCTCCACTGGCAATTGCTCGGCATGACCCCGCCGGAATTCCACATTGGTGATTCCCGCCTTGCGAGCGGTGGAGCGTGCCCTGCCAAGCATGGCAGGCGTCATATCCACGCCAATGACCCTGCCGGATTCCCCCACCTTTTGGGCTGCCAGGAAGGCATCCATCCCGCCGCCGCTGCCAATGTCCAGAACCACTTCGCCGGGGACAAGGTTTGCCAGTGCGGTGGGGTTGCCGCAACCCAATGCAATTTTGGCTGCGTCCGTGGGCACGAGGCTTACTTCCTCGCTTGAATACCCGGTGAAAAACAACATGTTTTGGGTGGGCAGGTAACCATCATTGGAACAGCATGACTGCGATGAACTGGATCCGCCACAACAGCCCATGCTTTGCTTAACGCGATTGCCATATGCCTCCTGGACTGCATCGCTCATCCGGAAGGCGGAGGAGTTGTCTATTACCACGCTGCCGGCCTCCGCAGCCAAAGGGGCGAACCTGGCCGAAACGGCCCCCCCGGCAGAGAAAAATACGTAGTCATACCCGCCCTTCAGGGCCTCTTCCGTAAGCTCCATGACCTTGTGG
>CALMHE010000386.1 GCA_937863865.1 uncultured Anaerolineaceae bacterium
AATTGCGGTTGCCAGCGGGCAGGAACAGGAAGCACTGGACACACTCAACGCCAACTGCCGCCAGCGGGTGGAATACATCGCCGTGCCGCTGGAAAGCGCCCCCCTGCCGCTGCCCACCCCCACCCCCATTACCGTGGGTGGGGCAACCATCTTTGAAATTGAAATCGAGCATTACGAGGAGTTCCAGCCATGAAGCTCATAATTGCCATTCTGCCGGATTCGGACAGCGATGCTGTTTCCCGCGCCCTGACGGACGCTGATTTTCGCATTACCCGGATTTCCTCCACGGGAGGTTTTTTACGGCGCGGAAATACAACCTTCCTCGCTGGTGTGGAGGAGGAACAGGTTGAAAAAGCTCTCCAGTTGATTCGGGACAGCTGCACCTCCCCGGTTGAAACCGGGCACCACCGCGGGACGATTTTTGTCCTCAACGTCAACCGGTATATCCATTTCTAAATGGGTTGTGGGCAGTTCGGAGGGATCTGCCGGCATACGGTGACTGTCTCACGCGCAAGCGGGCAGCCGGTGGCGGGTGGATGGGTACAAGCACCATTATTTGATGGTTAATTGACCGCCCATCGCGGGTTGGCTGGTCAATGTACAGGTCCAAAGTGAAGGGGGCGCGGATTTCACAGCCGGACATGGGGAACCATTCCCCGTAGGCAAACCGCACCAGTGCTGAATATTCGTACGGATCCAGCAGTCGCCTTGGGGTGAAGGCTGCATAGTACCCCGGCTCCAGGGTGCGGCTGACCATTCCTGAATGAGGGTCAGGACTGGCAGTCTCCACACACGCCATGTGCAGCAGGGAATCATTTTCGGGATCCAGAACCTCATAAGCAATGGTCACATTGGGAAGCGACCGGTTCTTGATTTGTTGGATTTTTGGTAAAAATACTGCTTCCCAAAAATGCGGGATGCGCAGGGTGTCAATATTTTCTGCCACGCTGGTATGAATTTCCATGCCCGCCAGGTGCATCCAGCCACGGTGGATAATATCCGCCTGCACGGAAATTTCCATGGGCTGGCGGCTGCTGCTCTGTTCCATCCGGCGGGCAAAAGAGTCCATTCGGGAAAGCTGATCCAGCGAGTCTTTGCGCGTGCGACGAAATTCCCCGGGGGTCAGATCATAAAGCGAGACAAAGGCTCTGGAAGACACCTCCTGCGAATTAAAGCCGCAATCCAGGGCAATATCCAGGATTCGCCGTCGGGTGTTCACCAATTCATGGGCGGCATGCGCCAGGCGTTGATTGCGGATGAATTCCTTCAATGTAAAACCCGTCAGCGCCTGGAACAGACGGTAAAAGTTGGAGAGGGAATAACCGGATGCGCGGGCAATTTCCTCCAGATCCAACTCATCCATCAGATGCTGTGCGATGTAATCCACCGAGGGTTGAATACAGGGATCGAATTTCATGGTCAGTTCCATTGTACGCAGGAATTCATATATTTCCAGTCCCGCACCCAAAGATGATAAAAAACATCAAAACCAGCAGTGATCGAACTGTTGTGATCACATTATCACTGAAATTAATCTAAAGGAAGGAGAATTGAAATGACACATTCATTCGGACCCATTACCGTGGAGGAGCTGCCTCCGCAGCGCGTGGTTTGTTACCGGACA
>CALMHE010000387.1 GCA_937863865.1 uncultured Anaerolineaceae bacterium
AACATGGGATATGATATATCATTTTACTCCTCCCGATTGACAGTGTGGGTAAGCACCGGCATATTCCAATGACGGTATAATCGGGAACATGAACCGCATTTTGGCGTTGATCCTGTGCCTGGGGATCCTGGCAGGCTGCACTACGGCGCCATCCATCATCCCCGTGCTGGAAACCCCAACCCCCACCCCGATTTTCCCCACATTTACACCAACCCAGGACTTCACACCTGCGCCGCTGCCCACACTCACACCACTGCCCGCCTGCACGGAAAGCGCCGGACACACCGAAACCTTTTCCATTCCGGCTGAACCGCTCGACGGTGAACTGGAATTCATCGTTTATTACCCGCCCTGCTACCGGGTGGATATCCCATCCGGCTACCCGGTCCTGTATCTGCTCCATGGGCAGGGCAGCAGCGCCGGGCTGTGGCTGAAGCTGGGTCTGGCGGAAACCGCGGATGCACTGATTGCGGCGGGTGAAATCCCACCTCTGCTGGTGGTGATGCCCACCGAGAAGGACTACCTGGAAAACCCTTTTGAGAGCGATTTTGGGGCGGCGGTTACCGGGGGGTTGGTGCCCTGGGTGGATGCTGGATTGCCGGTCTGCAGCGGGCGCGGCAGCCGCGCCATCGGGGGACTCTCACGCGGGGCGTGCTGGGCATTGAACCTGGGGCTGGACCACTGGGAGACCTTTGGTTCCATCGGCGGGCACAGCATGCCCACCTTTTACGGTGATATCACACGACTGAACGGCTGGGTGCGGGACATCCCGCCGGATGAGTTCCCCCGCCTGTGGCTGGATATCGGCGACCGGGATCCGTATCTCAAGTCTGCCGCCGGGTTTGAGGCGCGCCTGACAGAGCTGGGCGTCACTCATGAGTGGCATTTGTGGTCCGGCGGACATGATGCCGGTTACTGGGGGGCGCATCTGGAGGAATACCTGCGCTGGTATGCAGCAGGCTGGCAGATCAGCAGCGGCTTTGAGGATTGCGACATCTGTGATCTGGGTAAATAGATGATGGATTTTTGGCAGGGTGTTGGGTTTCAGGGGGGTACACCCGTTTGGACGCCTTGTCGAATCATTTGATCCCTGGTTAATCCCCCTCAACCCAACCTGCAAACCCAATATTCTGGGGATGACTCTTCCCGGCTGGGGCGCTCACACACAGACCGCACCCGGCTCCAGGCGCCTGTCATTCGGGGTACAATTTCATTCCCCTCTCGAATCTGTTACAATCATCCATGATGACCCGATGGCATAAACTGCGCAATATCACACCTGAAAAACTCGAGCTTGCCCGCATCGTGCTGGATGAAATCCGCGGCGGCACCGATACCTACCGCGCCCTGCGGCGGCATCCCCTGCCCGGCGGGGGCTACCTGGGCAAGGACGCACTGGTGGCGGCATACCGCCGGCTGGTTGAATCCGGCGAATGGCAGGCGGATGATGCCCTGCTGGCGCGCATCCGCATGAAGCCCATCCGCTCCCTCTCCGGCGTCACCACCGTCACCGTGCTCACCAAGCCATACCCATGCCCGGGCAGCTGCATCTTCTGCCCCACCGATGAGCGCATGCCCAAATCCTACCTGGTGGACGAACCCGGGGCGGCGCGGGCATTCCAAAACCAGTTTGATCCCTTTGCCCAATGCCGGTCCCGGCTGGATTCCTATCTAGCGGTGGGTCACCCGGTGGACAAAATCGAACTGCTCATCCTGGGCGGCTCATGGACTGCATACCCGCGCTCCTACCAGGAGGAATTCATCCTTCGCTGCTTTGACGCCCTGAACGGCGTCGAATCCGCCACTCTGGCTGAAGCCCAGCGCCGCAACGAAACCGCCGCCTGCCGCAATGTAGGTCTGGTGGTGGAAACCCGCCCCAACACCATCACCGTCGAACAACTGGCATGGTTCCGCGACCTGGGTGTGACCAAGGTGCAGATGGGCGCCCAGAGCATGGACGACCGCATCCTGGCGCTCAACCGGCGCGGACATACCGCCGCTGAGACCCTGCAGGCAACGGCGCTGCTGCGGGCGGCTGGCTTCAAGATCGTTTTGCACTGGATGCCCAATCTGCTGGGCGCCACACCTGCGAGCGACCGCCAGGATTTTGCCCGCCTGTGGCAGGACTACTGCCCGGACGAGATCAAGATTTACCCCACCCAGCTCATGAAATCCGCCGGGCTGTACCAGTACTGGGAGAGGGGTGAGTATCAACCCTACCCAATGGATGAACTGATTCAGTTGATTGCGGACGTCAAGCCCGGCATTCCCCCCTACTGCCGGGTGAACCGGGTGATCCGCGATATCCCTTCGCACCATGTGGTGGCGGGCAACCGGCGCACCAGCCTGCGCCAGGACGTGCTGAAGGAACTGGCGCGCCGCGGGCAGGTCTGCCACTGCATCCGCTGTCGTGAGATCCGCGGCCAGGCGGTGAGCATCTCGGATTTGACCCTCGACGACCACGTTTATCACGCCGCCGATGCCGGGGAGCATTTCCTCCAATATGTCACCTCTGAAAATAAACTGGCGGGTTACCTGCGGCTTTCCCTGCCGGAGCCGGCTGGGGCGGCGCGGGTGGCGGATGGACTTACCGACCTGCAGGGGGCTGCCTTGATCCGCGAGGTGCATATTTATGGTCAGTCGCTGGGGGTGGGCAAGGGTCAGGCGGGCGCCGCCCAGCATTCCGGTCTGGGCACGCGCTTGATTAAAAAGGCGGTTGAAATCTCCCGGGGGCATGGTTATCAGAGGCTGGCGGTGATCGCCGCGGTGGGCACGCGGCGTTATTACCAGTCACGCGGCTTTCGCCGGGGTGAGCGTTACATGATCATGGATTTATAACCCAACCGGGTTCAGGGGGTTCATGAGCTGCCGGCTGCTGTCCAACCGGGATATTTCCCATATCAAGGATTGATGCCCCCTGTAAAAATGACGGGGGATGCCTGATTTCTGGATCAATCCTGTCAAATCCGGATGGATATTCCGCCCACCCCCCGGTCACACCCCCCGCGGCGGATACACCGTCCCGGCATAAATAATCGTATAATCCGACACATCCGATTTTACTGTGGCGCTGTTGCCAATCCGCACCCGCTCGCCGATGGCGAGATCCTGGTTGACCGTAGCCCGCATGCCGATTTGCGTATAATCCCCCACGGTCACCCGCCCTGCCAGGGTTGCCCCCGGTGAAAGGTTCACCACCCTGCCCAGCCGGCATTCATGGGAGACAATTGCCCCGATGT
>CALMHE010000388.1 GCA_937863865.1 uncultured Anaerolineaceae bacterium
CATGTCCCATAATTGACACCCCTTATGCCTGAGGTTAGAATGAGAGCCATGGATATATTGGCGAACTTAAACCCTCAACAAATTCAGGCGGTCACTGCCGGGTTGGGACAAATCCTGGTGCTTGCAGGTCCTGGTTCCGGCAAGACGCGCGTCCTCACTCAACGAATTGCATATTTAATTCAAAAAATGGGAGTTCCTCCCTACCATATCCTGGCGGTCACCTTTACCAACAAGGCGGCACGGGAGATGGAGCACCGTCTATCCAGCAGCCTGGGAAATCAATTGGATGGCATCTGGCTGGGGACATTTCATTCGGCTTGTGCCAGATTGTTAAGGCGTGAGGTGAATTACCTGCCCTTTACATCCAATTTTGTGATCATGGATGCGGACGACCAGGAAACCCTGGTGAAACGTGCCATGAAGGAATTAAACCTGAATGACAAACTGTATCGCCCGGCAGCGCTGCATGGAGCTATCTCGGCAGCCAAGAATGAATTAATCCTGGCGGATGAATTACCCATCCGTTCCTATCGGGATGAGGTGGTAGCCCGGGTGTACAAGCGGTATGAGGAAATGTTGCGTGCCTCCAATGCGTTGGACTTTGATGATCTGCTGGTCTGGGCGGTTCGCCTGCTGGTGGACAATCCCCAGGTTCGTGAACGATATGCCCGCCGCTTTGAACATGTGCTGGTTGATGAGTTTCAGGATACCAACCGGGCACAATATGAGCTGCTGAAACTTCTTTCATCGTATCATCACAACCTGTTCGTGGTGGGTGATGAGGACCAGTCCATTTATCGCTGGCGTGGGGCTGATTACCGCAACGTTCTCCGTTTTGAAACCGATTTTCCTGACTGTCAAAAGATCCTCCTGGAGCAGAATTACCGCTCCACCCAGACAGTTTTAAATGCCGCAAGAGCTGTGATTGATCGAAATATTCACCGGACTCCCAAACATCTCTTCTCTGACCGCGGCAATGGGACGCGTATCCTCCTCCATGAAGCTGTCGACGATCATGCCGAAGCCGCCTATGTGGTGGATACAATCCGGCAGATGCTGAATTCAGGTGCCGCCCGGGGAGGGGATTTTGCAGTGATGTATCGGACCAATGCCCAATCCCGCCTGCTGGAAGAAGCCTTCCTGCAAAGCGGCATCCCATATCGCCTGGTCGGCGCCCAGCGCTTCTATGGACGGCGGGAGGTTAAGGATGTTATTGCTTATTTGAGGTTGGTGCAAAATCAGAATGACGAAATCAGCCTGCAAAGGGTGATCAATGTGCCGGCGCGCGGAATCGGCGACAAGACTCTCATTGCCCTTCAAATGGCTGCCCAAAAGGAAAATTCCACCCCTGGGAAAATCCTTTTGAATTTGGGGCGCAAAGGGCAGGAATCGCCTTATTGGAATCATTTTTCGGGACGTGGAGCCGTTGTGTTGGCGGATTTTGGCGGTATGCTACACTCCTGGCAGGAAATGCGGGATGCCGCTGACCTTCCTGCCCTGTTTGACCAGATTTTGAATGATGTGGCATTCCAGGCATATCTGGATGACGGCAGCGAGGAGGGCAGGGACCGATGGGAGAATGTCCTGGAATTAAGACGCCTGGCATTTGAATTTACCGAACGCGGCTTGATACCCTTCCTGGAGAATCTCGCCCTGGTTTCCGATCAGGATACCATTCCCGAACAGGCGGATGCGCCTACATTACTGACACTTCATGCGGCAAAGGGATTGGAATTCACCCAGGTCTTTATTATTGGTCTGGATGAGGGATTGCTGCCCCACAGCCGGTCGCTGGATGATCCGGAGGAGCTGGCTGAAGAACGACGGTTGTTTTATGTTGGGATCACGCGGACGCGGGACAGACTTACGCTGGTGAGGGCTGATCAGCGCAGTAATTATGGTGGTTTTCAAGATCAGATCCCATCCAATTTTTTACGGGATATACCCCCGGATCTCATCCAGCAGGAGGGGCGGCATAAAGCCCAGCGCAGGATTGCAGCAAGATCATGGGAGGAAAGATCGACACGTTGGGAACAACCTGCTCATGGTGGATTGGCTGGAATGATCCAGTCGAACCATGCGCGGGCGCCACAATTTCAGATCAATCAACGCGTCCGTCACCCAGCCTGGGGTGAGGGGATGGTGACCCAATCAAGAATTGCTGATGATGGAGAAGAGACTGTCGATGTTTTTTTTGAGAGCGTGGGATTCAAACGTTTGTTGGTGTCGCTGGCAAACCTGGAAATAATTTCTGAATGAATGAGCTTATTGATACGAATTAAAAATATTCAACACCAGGTCGGCATAATAATATCCCACATCCATCGGACCATAAGCAAATAAAGCCTCCCGGATATTGCCACGTCGGGCAACCAGACCGGCGAGCATGCGGGCGCCATAGGAAATATTAAAATCAGGATTAAATAATTCGTCCATCGAGGGACGGTTGGAAAAGCAGGGTCTGTTGCCACATTGGAAGGATGCAGCAATGCCGTCCCGCGGCATGATTTGCATTAACCCAACGGCACCGCTATGTGAATAGGCGTCCGGATTGCCACCAGATTCCTGAAGCATGACCGCAGCCAGCAGGTTTGGATCCAACCCGTTTTCATCAGCATATAGGGTAATCAGGTCGCACCATTGAAGAATGGAATCAGGATACGCTGAACTCACAGAACACCCCCCATTGGGTTGAATTTCCGATGAAATTTCAGGAATAATGATTTCAGTTGGATTTTCTTCCCCAATTGTCGATGATGCTGGGGTATTGGCTGGGAGGGGGGCGGCGT
>CALMHE010000389.1 GCA_937863865.1 uncultured Anaerolineaceae bacterium
GCAGATGAAGGTGAACCTCCTTCCCATGCAGATGAAGTTTCCGACTGGCTCGAGAAATTACACGACTAGGAACCGGAAGAACCTGCCCAACCCGAGTCTGAAATCCCCGCACAGCCTGTTGAACCAATCGAAGCCACACCGGATCTTTCCGCCTGGTTAAGCAGCCTGGATGGCGAAACGCCCCAGGAACCCCCAGCCGGGGAAGGCACACCCCCTCCTGAAGAGAAGTCTGACTGGTTGATTCAATTTCAGGCGGCTGCTCCACCTGAAGCGGAAACCGGGGCAGGATTGTTTCCTGAAAAAGAACCTGCCGCCGACGAAACACCGGATTGGCTGAGTCATTTACAATCCGAAAGTGCCTCAGGAGAGACACCTGAAGAAGAAATTCAACCTGCCCATGAAGTGCCGGATTGGCTGAAGGAATATGAACAGGAACCCCCTGTGGAGGAGGAAACTCCTGCTGAAGTAATACCCGTTGGGGCTGAAACACCTGAAGAAGAAATTCAACCTGCCCATGAAGTGCCGGATTGGCTGAAGGAATATGAACAGGAACCCCCTGTGGAGGAGGAAACTCCTGCCGAAGTATTGCCCGTTGGGGTTGAAACACCTGAAGAAGTAATTCAACCTGCCCATGAAGTGCCGGATTGGCTGAAGGAACATGAACAGGAACCCCTCCCGGCAGAGGAAGAAATCCCCGCCCGGACAATTGAATCCGTCCCGGCTTCTCCTCAAGAAGCCGAAACTCCTCAGGAGTCTCCTGAGGAGGAAATTCTGCCGGATTGGTTAACGATTACATCGGAAGAAACACCCCAGGAACAACCGGTTGGCGGTGAAGGTGTTCCTTCCTGGGTGGATGCGCCGGTGGAATCCCCGCCGCCGGTTCCAGCAGCGGATGCAACACCTGCCTGGCTGAGTGATTTTGCCGCTGCCGCTCCGGTCACGCCCAAAGATCAACTTGATGAAGAAGGTGAACCAATCTCAGCATTTGTGGAGGGAAGTGAAGACTGGCTGAATCTGCCGGGATCATCCCAATCACCCGCACTGCCCGAAACGACCGGCATGGAAGTCCTTGGTGAAGGAGTTGACATCGTCCCACCCTTCCTTTCAGAACAGGTGCCTGACTGGTTGGGGAAACCGCCTCCCCAAGCCGCAACGGACGGTGAGGAAATTACACCCGAACCGGAAGTTGAGGAACCCTTCATTGAAGGAGAAGGATCGTTGGAGGAAGCCAGTTTGCCCACCTGGCTGGAAGCCATGCGCCCGGTGGAAGCAGTGGCGCCCTCCAGGGTTCCAAAAGTCCAGAACAAGGTTGAATTTACCGGTCCACTGGCAGGCATACAGGGCGTTCTGCAGGGCGAAGATACAGCAATCCATTATAACAAACCACCAACCTATTCCGGTCGCCTGCGTTTAAGTGAGGCGCAACAAAATCACGCAAACATCCTGCAGGAAGTGATGAAATCATTGGTTGAACCCCAACCCATCACCTCCGAAACCCGGCTGGTACCCCAGAAAATTACCCGTTTCCTGGTGATGTTCCTGCTACTCATCGTGATGCTGGCTCCCATCCTGGGCGCCACCCAGACATCCAGCATGCCCACCATCGTCCCTTCATATGTAAACACTTTTTCCAAGACTCTTCAAAGCCTGGGAACGGACTCACCCCGAATTTTGGTCGCCGTGGATTATGAGGCTTCCCTGGCTGGCGAAGTGCAGATGATCAGTTCCGGCGTTTTGCAGGATCTGGCAGCTCAAAATGCCCGGCTGGCAGTGGTCTCCTCTCTTCCCACCGGGATTGCCCTGGCGGAAACCCTGTTACAAAATGCAGGTGTGAACTCGGACTCGGTTGCTCATCTTGGATACCTCCCCGGCGGCGACATCGGCTTGTATTCACTCACCCGGGATTTGCGTGGTTCGCTGCCCGCAGGTGCCTGGGATCACCCTTCCGCCCTCGACATCCAGTCCCTGGATGATTTTGATGCCATACTGGTCCTCAGCAATCAGGCGGAAATCAGCCGCGGCTGGCTGGAACAGGTTCAGCCTTCTTTGGTCGATACACCACTACTCCTGGTCGTCAGCGCCCAGGCAGGACCAGCTTTGCAGCCATATGTCCAGTCAAACCAGGTGAGCGGCATGATCAGCGGGTTGGCGAATGGTGCCGTCTATGAACAATTGACCGGAAAGTTAAATGGACCGTCCAGACAGGCGTGGGATTCCTACCAGTTTGGAATGATTCTGATCATTCTGCTCATCATTCTGGGCGCTGTTTTTCACGGCTTTTCCCGCACAATTCCCCGCCGAAAACCCCGTAAAGAGGTGAAAGCATGAACTCTGCAGAATGGCTCTGGACTCTGGCTGGCTTTTTCCTGACTTTATTGATTTTCAGTTATATTTTTGGAGATAATCCCCTTTTCGGGCTGCAACTTATTTATTTATCGGTGTGACTGCTGGATATACCGCTGTTTTACTCCTTGACCAGGTACTGCTGCCCCGGCTGCTGGTACCACTGCTGCAGGGTTCCATGTACGATCGGTTTCTGGTTCTGTTTCCTCTGCTGTTAAGTCTGCTGATTCTGGGAAAACTATCCAGACGGTCATCCAATATTGGAAATATTTCCATGGCATTCATTGTCGGAGCTGGCGCCGCGGTGGCAATTGGGGGTGCATTGGTGGGAACGATTTTCACCCAGATCAAAGCCGCTGCCGCTCCATTGAACATCAACCAGGTGGCTGCAGCAGGTGGAACCCTGGGCACAGTGTTGGAAGGCGCTTTTGTGCTGATTGGCACAATCGCCACGCTGACATATTTCCATTTCGGTGCGCGCATCAAACCCGGACAGACAGCTGGACGCGCCATCTGGATTGATCGGACTGCGAAAGTCGGTGAAATATTTATCGGCATCACCCTGGGTGCATTGCTCGCAGGTGTGTTTTCTTCATCTCTGGTTGCACTGGTGGAACGCGTATCCACCCTGGTGCATGTCATACTCCAATTTTTCTACCCATGAGGCGCCATGACCACCTCTTCTGTTGATGTTGAATCCATCCTGGTTCTGGATATAGGTTCCGTCCACACCCGGTCGCTCCTGTTCGATACAGTGGATGGACAATATCGTTTCATTGCTGCCGGGATGGCTCCCAGCACACTCTCAGCACCTTACTTTGATATTGGTGAAGGCATTCATCAATCCCTGCTGAAACTCCAAGCCATTACTGCCAGGTCTTTTCTGGATCATGACATGCAATTGATTCTTCCCAGTGCAATGGATGGATCGGGCGTGGATCGGCTGATGGTGATTTTCTCTGCAGGTCCCGAGCTTCAATTCGTAACCATGGGTTTGCTTGAAGATGTTTCACTGGCAAGCGCCACTCATCTGGCACAGACCATGTTCGGAAGGGTTGTCGAAGAAATCGGGCTGAATGACCGGCGCCACCCCGAAGCCCAGATTGACGCCATCCTGAAAGCGGATCCGGATCTGATTATTTTTGCCGGTGGTTCTGACAAAGGCGCCACCCGATCGATAGCTAAACTGGTTGAACTTCTCCTGTTTTATTTGCGCTGTGTCCCGGAAGAAAAGCGACCCGAGGTTTTATATGCCGGCAACTCCTCGCTTGCCAACCGGATCAAGGAGATTCTCGGTCGCCTTGCGCATTTGCACACAGCACCCAATGTGCGACCTACAATTGACCAGGAGGATTTAAACCCTGCCACGGATATTCTGGCGCAGGTAATTGGTACCATTCGCGGAAACCAGATTGGTGGCTTTGACAGCCTGGGGAAAATTGCCTCCACCCCGCCCATCCCCACCTGTCATGGAATGGGACGGATGATTGCATTTCTCAGTAAAATTTATGACAGCCATAAGGGGGTGCTGGGTGTGGATCTGGGCTCCACTCACACCACGGTGGCAGCCGCTGTGGGTGGAAATCTAACTTTGAATACCTATCCTGTGGGGATGGGGAGTGGTGCCCCGGAAATATTAAATGGTAATGGTGTTGAAAATATTACCCGCTGGCTGCCCATCCATATTCCGGATGATGTGGTATTGGATTACATCCATCAAAAATCCTTGTATCCTGCGATGGTCCCAATGTCCCTGGAAACCCTGGCAATCGAACAAGCCATTACCCGTCAGGCACTATACACCGCCATGGATCGAATGTTGACGAGCCGTCCGGATATGGTGATGGGATTTGAACCCATCCTGGTCAGCGGAACCACCCTGACACAATATTCATCCCACGGGCAAAGTCTGCTTACCCTGCTGGATGGATTGCAGCCCATGGGTGTGACCACTCTCCTGCTGGATACCAATGGATTGCTGCCAGCCCTTGGGGTAATTGCCCCTCACAATCCCCAATTAGCCGTCCAGGTGCTGGAGTCCAGCGCATTTGTCAATCTTGGAACAGCAATATGCGTCTCTTCGGATGCCCGCTACGGCACCCCGCTCATGACCATCAAGCTGGATTACGGTGGAAACCAAACCCAGATTGAAATTCGCCAGGGCGCCATCACCTCACTCCCGGTTCGTCCCGGGCAGATTGTCAATGTCCATATCAATCCCCTGCGGAAGCTCACCATCGATCCAAAACACATGGATCGATCCCGCAGTTTTAAAGTCATCGGTGGGATTTGTGGGACTGTAATTGATGCCCGCAATCGTCCCTTGGGTTTGCCCAGGGATGATGCCCGCCGGCGTGACCTGTTGAAAAAATGGGCTCTTGCCGTAAACGCCTGATTGGTACAAACCTTGCACCTGTAGAACTCATATGACCGCCCCAATAACCCACATTCTCCCCCTCACTCTCATTCACCGGACCCGCCTTTTACCTGCCCCGGGACGTGTTTCAGCCCGTGTCGGGCAAAAAATCAATGCCACCGATGTTGTGGCTGAAGTGCGCATGCCTGGAAAACACCAGATCATCAATATCCGACGAAGCCTGGCTCTTTCACCCGGAGATCAACCCGAACGCTATCTCACTTGCAAACCCGGTGACCGCCTACATGCGGGGGATGTCATTGCGGAAGGGGGCGGTTTGTTCACCCGCATGATACGCGCCCCGGAAAATTGCCGCGTGGTCCATATCTTCAATGCCCAGGTTTTATTGGAAATGGAAGGAACCACCTTCCAGCTTTTAGCTGGATTAAACGGCATGGTTACCGAGATCATCCCCGACCAGGGTGTGGTGGTGGAATCCACCGGCGCCCTGATTCAGGGTATTTGGGGGAATAACCATGTCGACCAGGGTCTCCTGTTGGTGCTGGCAAAATCACCTTTTGAGGAAGTCAGCCGTGCAACATTGGATGTCAGTATGCGGGGGGCGGTTGTTTTTGGTTCGCATGTCAGTTCGGCGGATGCCATCATTGCTGCTGGAGAGCTGCCTCTGCGCGGGTTGGTTTTGGGCAGCATGAGCAGCACTGTCCGGGCAGTTGCCGAGACAAGCCCGTTTCCCATCATGTTGTTGGAAGGTTTTGGTAATCTTCCCGTCAACAGTGCCGCCTTCGATTTATTAACCACCAGTGAACAGCGGGATGTCTGTTTGAATTCGGAATGGAACCCGGATGGCAGCTTGCGACCGGAGCTGTTCATCCCTCTGCCGGCGGAAGGACAGCCACCCCAGGAGGTTCTTGCATTCGCAGCTGGACAAAGGGTGCGCGTGATCAGCAGTCCGCATGCCAGCCAGGTTGGAGAACTGGTCAGTATCTCGAAGGGAATTACCCAAATGAATAATGGTGTCCGAACTTCCACTGCTGAAGTTCTGTTGGAAAACCGGAGTGAAACCATTCTTGTTCCATTGGCAAATCTGGATGTGCTAGAATAATAGTATTCACAATTTTTAATTCATCAATTGAGGAGACACACCATGGCTTTTCAAAACATTGACGATGAAGATGCAGGCGGTCAGTTTGAAGAATTCCGCGAGGCGGAGTTGATGCCTGAGGAAACGCCTGAAGAAACCCCCCCGTCTGGCGGGAAAAGTCCGTTTGGATTAATTTTGGGCATCGTCGGCGGTATTATCATCGTCGGCTTGATTTTGTTTGTGTTGTACTACTTCCTGTTGGGTCCCAAAGCGGCTGCCCAACGGGAGCAAAAGGCTGCCCAGATCAATGCCCAGAACACCGCCATTGCTCTGGTCGCAACCCAAACAGAAATTGCCGTTTCCCAGCGCCAGACCCTGGCTGCCCTGCCCACCGCAACTCTTGCACCCACCAACACCCCCGTGATTGCTCCGACCCAGACCCTGCTGCCCAGCAGTACGCCGGTTCTTCTGCCAGTTTCACAAACCCAGACGGTTGTGGCATTCCAAACCCAGGCTGCAGCCACACTGACAGCTGCGGCACCTGGTATCCCCACCAGCACCGCCCTGCCGCAAGGTGGTTTTGCCGAGGATATCGGTCTGCCAGGAATGCTGGCAATGGCAGCCTTGCTGGTGGTGATCATCATCCTTGCCCGGCGCTTGCGTTTTTCATCGACACCCCACCATTAATATAGAACCTGTCGACCCATCACGGTAAGGCTGCATTCCAAAAAGCTTCTGTGTCCCTGTTACTAAATGAAAGGGGCGGGAGATAATCCTCCCGCCCCTGATTGATTCTGAAGCCGGATCAGGTGACGCTGGCTGCCACCTGCTCACCATAACCCAGCAGAGCCTTGACCATTTGCGGGGAACGCCCTTCAGCATACACCCGCAAAACAGGTTCCGTTCCGGAGGGACGGATCAACAGCCAGGAGTCATCATTCATAATATACTTCACCCCGTCCATCATGCTGACCTGATTGACTTTTTCACCGCCAATTTCCGCCGGAGCTTCACGGTACAGACGATTTGACATCTGTTCCTTTGCCACAGGATGATTCAGACGCAGATCGGTGCGTTCATAAAATGCCGGTCCCACCTCTTCCAGAAGATTATCCACCATATCATAGAGGGTTTTCCGGGCGGCTGCCACCATTTCCACGATCAGCAACCCCATGATGACCCCGTCGCCCTCGGGAATATGTCCCTTGAAGGAGATCCCGCCGGATTCCTCTCCTCCGATCAGAACATCCCCATTCAGCATATGATCAGCAATATGGTTAAACCCGACCGGGGTTTCCTTAATCGGCAAGCCATAATGTGCAGCCAGACGGTCGATCATCCGTGTTGTTGAAACCGTGCGAACCACTGAACCCGTCCAGCCTCGTTTTTCAACCAGATACTTTAATGCCAGTGCCATGATCTTGTGGGGATCGACAAAATTACCCCGCCCATCCATGGCGCCAATTCGATCAGCGTCACCATCCGTGGCAAGTCCAAAGTCTCCCAACCCGGTGCTGATGGCACCCGCCAGGGCGCCCAGGTAATATGCAATTGGTTCCGGGTGGACGCCCCCGAAACCCGGGTTCAACTCACCGCGGATTTCTGCAACCTCGCAGCCTGTTCCTTGCAGTGCCCCACGGATCCAGCCACGACCGGCACCAAACATGGAATCAACCACGATCCGCTGGGGATTTTCGGCGATCACATCATAATTGATCAATCCCCGGATGTGATCATAATACGCCAGAGTGGGATTGAACCGCTGAATTAATCCGACACTGCGGGCTTGTTCAAATTCCATCAAATTTGGACCGCGCGCCCGGGCTTCGTTGTCATTTAAATACACCTCCACCCGGCGGCACTGTTCCGGCAAAGCCGAACCACCATAAGCAGCTTTCAACTTCACACCGTTATAACGCGGGGCATTGTGTGAGGCGGTGATCATAACCCCGGCAATGGCATTCAGGTGTTTCACTGCATGGGAAATTGCCGGCGTGGGGGCGTCAGATTGTGCCAGGTATACTGTAAAACCGTTGGCAGCCAGAACCCGTGCAACCTCCCTGGCGTAGCGGTCGGAAAGAAAGCGGGTGTCATAACCGACCACCATTTTCCGGTTGTCCGCCGGATAACCCGCCATGCTGCCATTCATCCACGCCCCCGAGCCGACGGCATCCGCAATTGCCTGGATGACCATCCGTAGATTGGAAAAAGTGAATGTGTCCGAGATGACGGCACGCCAGCCGTCGGTGCCAAAATGAATGGGCATACTTTGCTCCTGAAATAAATGGAATTTACTTGATTACCAGTCGGGTGAAGGGGTGGCGGTGGATAGAAGGGATTGCACCATCCAGCCTTCCAAGCCGGTTTCAGTTCTCACCTTCACCCAGGCAAGATTATCAACCAGTACCGGATTGGAAATCACCTGCACCAGGCTGGAGTTCAGCAGGCTGGTCACCCGCCTGCCATTGAAACCGGGCTCGTCACGCACAAAAGCGCCATTTCCATCCCGAGCCCAGACCCGCGCATAGATCGGTGTCGGCTGGGGAGTGATGGTCAGGGTGGGGGTACTGCTTGGAATCAACGTGGGGGGGCTGGTGACGGCAGCTGGATTCGGAGTGGTCAGGGTCACCCCGGGGGGAATTGGGCTGTTGGTTTCCTGATTGACCATGGGGGAAGCTGTCATTGACAAAGGAGGGGCGGAGGTGTTTGGAAGTTTGGACAGGGAGGGTGAATTCAGGGAAATGATTCCCAGAATCAACATCATTCCAATTACTGCCAGAACCAGCCATGCCAATGAAATTCCAATGCCAGCCGGCGTCCGCGGCTGAAACCGCATGATGATCAACACCAAAACCGCTGTGACGACTGCCACCACCAGAT
>CALMHE010000390.1 GCA_937863865.1 uncultured Anaerolineaceae bacterium
GACAATCAGCAGCGAGCCCGAAGAGGATTCCATCCGGTTCGTGCATAACTGGCTGGCAGCCCATGGCTTGTCAAGCGAAGGCAGGCGCAATTTCGGCTTTGATGTGCCGGTCAGCCGGGCGGAATTGGATCTGGGAAGGCGCGGTTATGAATACGGCAGTGCCGTTCCGGACGATGTGAAGCCGGATGACGGAGTTCAGGAACGGGTTTATGGCGGAGGCATGTATGCAGTGATGCGTGTGGTTAATGCCTTTGAAGCACCGTTCGAGTCCATCCCCACCGGCTGGAACCACCTCAACCAGTGGGTGGATGCCCACCCGGACTGGAAACCCGGCTGCAGCCTGTGTTATGAGGAATTGATGCCGGGTGAAAGCGGGGGAAATGACCTGGTCCTGTATCATCCATTGGAGCCGCGTCAATAGACATCTTTTACCCCAGGGGCGGACCGGTGCGTCCGCCCCCTTTTTTTTTAATGAATTACTCCATCAGTCCATTGCGGGCAATCACGCCCCGATACCAGTAATAACTCGCCTTGGGAATTCGCTTCAACGTCTCATAATCCACACGGATGATGCCAAAACGCGAGCGGCAACCATTTGACCACTTAAAATTATCCAGCAGGCTCCAGGCGTAATACCCTTTCAGCCGGACTCCTTCCTGGATTGCTTCATGGCAGGCTTTCAAGTGGTGGCGGATATAGTCGATCCGCTCATCTTTCTGGACGAATCCATTCTCATCCGGCACGTCCAGCGCCGCGCAGCCATTTTCGGTAACATACAACTCTGGATCGTTGTACCTCTCCTTGAAGTGCAGCAGATTTTTTCCCAGCCCATCCCAATTAACACCCCGGTCCATTTCCGTTTGTTCCCACACCGTCATGGTCAGGTGTCTGCTGGTCGTTTTTAACATCCCGCCGCGGCTGTCGCAGCCAACCTCGGTGGAGAAGTAATAATTCAATCCCATAAAATCAAAGGGGGTGGCAATCGATCCCAGATACTATCACCCTTGCCATCCTCGTTCCATGCGCCCTCTATTTGATATGCCGAGGTTGCCGCCCCCCAGACAAACCCGCTGGAAATTGCAGTCCGGTCATTTCGGCTTCCTTTATTCTTGATGAGATCAGGTCGTCTCCCGCTCCACGATGGTCAACGGCAGTTTGACATGCTGCAGCAACCGTTCCGGTTCAACAATCCTGGCAAGCAGAAGCTCCGCCGCCACTTTGCCGGATTCATCCAGCGGCTGCCGGATGGTGGATAATCCCACGTATACCGCAATATCGATATCGTCAAAGCCCAAAACAGAAACTTCCTGGGGAACCCGTATGACAAGTTGGCGGCAGGCTTTCAACACACCCAGCGCCTGCAAATCGGTCCCCGCGAAGACAGCTGTCGGTCGGTTGTCCATTTGGAGCATACGGACCGCCGCCTGGCAGGTGGTTTCCAGGTCATAAGGTACCAGGCAGGTGGTTTCCCCTGCCAGGTGGATTCCCAGTTCATCCAACCGATTCCGAAACCCCACCAGGCGTTCATTCACAGGGTGGATGGAGTACTCCGGCAGGTCGGAATCCAAAACCCCCACAAAACCCAGCCGGCGGTGCCCGTCCTCAACCAGCAGTTCAGCTGCCATGCGTCCCCCGCCCCGGTTGTCAATTTCCACGGTGGAGGTAAATTCCTGGGCATCCTCAATGATGACCAACGGCTTGCCATACCGGGTCAGCATTTCCACCTGGGGATTTGTCAGGTGGTAAGAAATGATGATCAGACCATCCAGGTTGCGGGTGATGGGCAGTCCCTGCAGGTATCCGTTCAACCGGCGCAAGGAGTCCACCGGATAAGCCACCATTTCATAGTTGGTTTGTCTCAGGATGGAAGAAATTCCCCGCAGCCTCTGGCTGAAGGCTGGTTCAGCCAAAAAAGGGGTCAGCACCCCGATTCTGCCGGTATCCTTCAATGCCCGGGCACGGGCTTCAGCCTTGGGTACAAATTCAAGCTTTCTTATGGCAGCCTGGACGACTTCCAGGGTTTGTTTGTTCACCCGCAGGGGTTGGTTGATTACACGTGAAACCGTGGAAATGCTGACGCCAGCCAGTTTGGCTACATCGTAGATGGTGGGTTGTTTACGGTCCATGCCACCTCGCAGGGGAAAATCACATTGGTTTTATGAAAGTACTTCGATATTTGTTATACATCTTTTTAATTTTGGGGTCAAGCAAGGAACCAAACAACCTGATTTTTTTAATTTTCCTCGGGGCGCGGTTCCCATCCTCACTCCCAATCGAATCGCCCGGGGAGCCCCCCCCATTTGGATCTGTCCATCCCTCCTCCAGTCATTCCACCACTTGACTTTTTTCTTCTACAGCCTATAATCTAAAAAACTTCATAAGTAAAAGATGTTGAAGAGGACGAGTATATCCCGCGATGGCGGCACAGAGAGCAGGAGTTGGTGAAACCCTGCCCGCACAGCCGGATGGAATGGACCTTGGAGTTGCAGGGTGAACGCAGATGCCACTAGCCCGCGCCGGAGCTGCCACCGTTACCAGGGCAAAGAGTATCGGTCTTTCGACCCGTACTCGTAACGAGTGAAGCTGGCTTCTTGTACCCTGTCGCATCATCGACAGGGTTTTTGGTTAAGCAGCTTAACCGGGGTGGCACCACGGAGCGCGCGCGTTCGTCCCCAAGAGGGCGAACGCGTATTTGTTTAATCATCTTTTTCAAGGAGGCTTACCATGTCCACTCAAACTCATTTCCTTTTGAACGAATCTGATCTGCCGAAGTTCTGGTACAACATTTACGG
>CALMHE010000391.1 GCA_937863865.1 uncultured Anaerolineaceae bacterium
CAATTTCCACAGGTTTCAAATCAGAACGGGTTGCCATCAATCGCAAAGAATCATTTGATCGAATTTTACCATCCATGATTCGGATATACGCAACCACGCCCTTGTATGAATCATAATGAGAATCAAAGATGAGAGCACTCAATGGGAGATCTGAATCTCCCCTGGGTGGAGGAACCTGGAAGACGATTGCCTCCAGCACCTGTTCTACATTTGTGCCTTCCTTGGCGGAAATTCTTGGTATCGAATCCGCAGGTACCCCCAGGAGATGTTCAAGATCTTTTGCCACTTCATCCGGTAGTGCCGAGGGTAGGTCGATCTTATTGATGACCGGGACAATGACCAGATCGGCATCCAGTGCAAGGTACAGATTTGCAAGGGTCTGGGCTTCAATACCTTGTGTCGCATCCACAATCAATAAAGCACCCTCGCAAGCCGCCAGCGCACGGCTTACTTCGTAGTTGAAGTCCACATGACCCGGCGTATCAATTAGATTAAGTTCATACTCCAGGCCATCCTTTGCCTTGTACAACATCCGCACTGCCGAGGCTTTGATGGTCACGCCCTTTTCCCGCTCCAGGTCCATGGAGTCCAGGATTTGTGCAACCATATCGCGGTCCGACACAGTTCCCGTCATTTGGAGAAGCCGGTCTGCAAGAGTCGATTTTCCGTGATCAATATGGGCGATAATACAAAAATTGCGGATATTTTCCATGGCTCTTAACCGGGTAAGTATACCCTATTATCTCATCCAGCTAAAGTCTGTATCCCGGCAAATTAGATCCGGCTTAACAGCTCCGCTTTTTTCCTCTCAAATTCCTCCTCTGTGATTGCCCCGCGCTTGCGAAGCTCATCAAGTTCACTGATCATTCGGAAAATGTCTGATTCTTGCGATTGATTGATTGTCTGCGAGCGCGTTGGAACACCCGCCAAATCATCCGATAGGATATCCAGGTGGCTGAGAGCTTCCTTGGCATTCAACATTGCTGTTTTAAAACGGATTGGTTTGGCAATGAAGTGATACACGTTGATCGCATCGTCACTGGCGGTTAATATCTGTACATCTCCAAAGTCAAACACCCTGCCAAGGAGGGGTTGATCCATCCTTACATCATTGACTTTCTCCAGGGACGAATCCATGACAGTTTTATGAAATATTCCCCGTATATGAATCACTCTGCGATTGGTTACAAGAAATTGTTGCGATGAATAAATCAGGATGTCGCGAATGAGCCCAAACAAGGGAACCGCCAGCAAGATAAAGCCCAGGTAAAAAAAGGAGGAGATGTCACTCAACAGACGAATAATTACGGTGACAATACCAATCAGCACCAATTCCAGAAAAATCTGCTGCACAAGCAAAAACCAATGCTGCCTGGTGGTAAATAGAACCGTTTCACTTTGACTCAACAACCTTTTTACATAAGGATCAACCATTTTTCCTCCAATCAGCTGATGTTTATCACCATATTTTCAATGATCTCATCCAATATTGGATTGGAATAGCCGGACTTTTCGAGCAATACAAGAAACTCCACATTTCCCTTCGGTCCAAGTAACGGAGACCGGATGAGACCCCGGACGCCAAAGCCAATGCTTTCAGCGTTCCGGACAACCTCCTGGATGACTCGACGGTGGATGGCGGGATCACGAATAACCCCCTCTCCCCTTGCTGCATCTTTTTTCCCCGCCTCAAATTGCGGTTTGATCAAGGCAACCAATTGCCCCTGCTCACGCAATACGTCACGGGCTGCTGGCAACAATTTCGACAATCCGATGAACGAGGCGTCGATGACGACCAAATCGGCACTCTCTCCGAGCGTTTTTGCCGTGACGTAGCGTGCATTGGTTCTCTCCCACATCACCACCCGAGGGTCTTGTCGAAGCCGTTGGTGCAGCAATCCATGTCCGACGTCGATGGCATGAACACGCGCCGCTCCATGTTGAAGCAGACAATCGACGAAACCACCGGTAGATGCGCCGAAATCCGCGGCTACGGCATCAGCGACGACCAATCCATGCGGTGCAAAGGCCACGAG
>CALMHE010000392.1 GCA_937863865.1 uncultured Anaerolineaceae bacterium
GTCCTGCCCCATCCGGAACGGGACCAGCCGAACATGGCCGGTCTGGTGCGTGATGACCCGGAAACCGGTGTCACCATCCCGGACCTGGCGGAAAGCTGGACCTGGAATCTGGAAAAAACCGAGGTCACCTTTAACCTGCGGGATGGTCTGCTGTGGAGCGATGGTGAACCGCTGACCGCCGACGATGTCCGCTTTGCCATCCTGCGCGCCCTGGATCCGGCTGATCCCAAAAACATGTGCTATTTGTTGTATCCCATCCTGAATGCCGAGGAATACAACCAGGGCATTATCACCGACCCGGATGAGGTGGGCGTGTTTGTGGACAGTCCCACCCAGGTACGCTTCCAGCTGGAATACTCCATGGTGTTCTTTGATAAAGTCCTCACCCAGGCCATCGCCCGCCCCCTGCCTGAACATATCATCACCGCCCACCCCGATGACTGGACCAGCCCGGAATTCATCGCCACCTCCGCCCCCTTCACCATTACCCGCTGGACCGGACAGGATATTATCCTCAACCTCAACCCCAATTATTACGGCGTCATCCCCGACTTCGAAGTCATTCACATTCTGATCACCTATGATTCCCAGGTGAACTGGAATGCCTACTTGTTGGGGAACCTGGATACGTTTAATCTTTCCACTGACCAGGTTGAGTGGGCGCTGGCTGATCCAATCCTGGCTGACCAGGTGGATGTTTATGCCACCTCTTCCACCTATGTACTGGCTTTTCGAGCCGTGGAGGACAGTCCCTTTATCAATGCGGATGTGCGCAAAGCCTTCATCGCTGCCGTTGACCGCGATGATCTGGCGGTGCTGACCGGCGGAATTGTCACCCTGACCTATACCGCACCCGGGGTTTTTGGCTCCATTGACCCGGGGCTGGGCATCGGCATCCCCTATGATGAGACCGCTGCCCAGGCGTACCTGACCGCTGCCGGTTACCCGGGAGGCAGCGGCTTCCCCGATACCGTGATCCAGGTGTTCGACAGTCCCATTAATCAGCTGCGCTGGAATTTTCTGGTGGATGCCTGGCAGACCGTGCTGGATGTCCCTGTAACCGTCGAGTATGTGAGCACCACCCCGCCTGTCCAGCCGATCAGTTTTATCGGCTGGGCGGTGGATTACGACGATGCATATAATTTCCTCTATGACGGTGTGAATTTCAACCGGAGCACCGGTCGAATTGGCGATTGGGTGAACCAGGAATATGACGACATCATCAGCCAGGTTCCCGGTGAGGAGGATCCCGACGCCCGCATCCTGCTCTACCAGCAGGCGGAACAGATCCTGGTCGAGGATGATGCCATCCTCGGACCGATGATCAACCCTCGCAACATGACACTCACAAAACCCTACCTCGACCGCACCTTCTCCGCCTTCCACTGGGATACCTGGTACAACTGGAAGCTGGACCATGACGTGGGAATTCCCTATAACCCCCTGGTGCCGCTGTTGTTTGCGCCACCCGTGGACACCCTCATCTACGAATTCCCGATTGGATTGTTTGCCGATCCACAGTATATCGTCCACACCGTCCTGCGCCCCCACGAATCCATTTTCGGCGTCAATTCCCCGCTGACGGGAATCGGACATGCCTTCCGGCTGGAAGCCAGCCTGGTTCCCCCGAAAGCCGGATTGAATGATCAGACCCTGGTGCCATACACCCTGCACATCTTCTACAGTGACGAACAGTTGATTGCCGCCTCAATCCAGGATGAAAGCAGCCTGGAGCTGTACGCCCGGGTGGGAGATGCCTGGGTTGCCCAGCCTTCCACGGTGGACGCCCTGTTGAATGAGCTGACCGCCACCACCCAGGAAATTAACACTGATTTTGTGGTGCTGGGTCAGGGACCGTATATAACCTTCCTGCCGACCGTCCTGCGGTAGGATGGTTGCAGGATCGACCCTGAATTTATATCAACCCGGGGGCGCGCCGCGGCACGCCCCCGGCATGATTCATCCCCTCAGGGTAATACCGGGATGATTCCGCTCCTCTCCGTCCACAGCATGCCCGGCAGCCAGACCGGCTGGCTGCGGAACACCGGTGAAAATGCCACCCACATCCCCGCCTGAATCCTCCCCAGCGGCAGCGGGGAGCCGTCCAGTGACTGGATGATCCCGTCCGTGCCCACCCGGCATGCAGCTGACGGTTCCGGGCGCGGCTCCACGATCAGCCAGCGCTCCGGCGTGACCCTGGCACGGCACAAGCTGATCATCGAAAGCAGGCTGCGCAGCTCCACCCCAGCCGTGCGGCTGCCATCGCGCCAGACTGGCAGCAGCGAATCCGGCTCCCCCTCCACCAGCACACCCGACAGGAACTGACCCGGGGTGCCCGGTGTCAGCGCCCCGGGGATGCGCCGGATCTGTCCGGTGGCGCTTTCCATGCCCACCACCCGGAAGTTGGCATCAACCTGCGGCATGGGTAACACCCATGCAGAGCCGTTGTATAACTTTACCCCGCCCGGGGGATAACCGCAGGATTCATCGGTGGCAATCCGGTAATAATCCGTCGATGAAGGCTTGTCACTGCGCGCCACCACGATCCAGTATGGTTCCTTTATCTTCAATTCCACCGGGGTTGGCAGGCTGAAACCCGTCCAGTTCACTTCCGCTGCCAGGTCGGCAGCCGGGTTGGATGCCGTCCCCAGCACCATTCCGGGCGACCCGCCAGAATCGGCGCAAAGCTGTACCCGCAGCGAATCCGCCGGGTTGCCGGTTTTACCGATGCGCAGCCAGATTTCACCCGCCGACCAGTTTGCATCCACCCGAAAGGACTGCCCCAGTTTGCCGGTGGATGTTCCGGAGCCGACCGCCTGTGAGGTTCCGCCGGGGAGGGGATGTTCCTCCATGCCCACGCCGGGGCGGTAATTGATCCAATCCAGGGTGCTGAACCAGCCGCGGCATTTCAACAGCAGGCGGTCGTTCAGGCGGCGGTTCACCAGCACCCGTTCCTGGATGGAGGAATGCTCCTTCAGCCAGGCATTCCGGGTGGCAGCTGCCGCCTCCCGGGTGGCATTTTGCATCCGCAGCAGGGCTTCCTTGATGCCGTAGCGCTCCTGCGAAACCGGTTCATCCGCCCAGTCAGTCTGTTCATCAGCGACCGCCACGCCTGCCGGGGAAAGCCTGCGGTAGCGCACCGCCACCCGGTTGGTCATCTGCGAGAGATCCACCTGCAAGCCCAGCGCCCCCACCTGAAAGATGATCTGCTCCACCCAGCCCCACCAGCAGGGTGAACCGTCCGCCAATACCTCCACCGGGCAGCGGATTAAATCCAGCACTCCGGCACCCAGCCAGCTGTTGGGGTGCAGCGCCGCCGCCGGCAGTCCGCCCAGATTGGCAGCGGAAAAGACCGCCGTATCCGGTCCGCCGGGATCGCTCCAGCGCATTCGGTCCACCTTCCAGCGCAGGGGCAGGGCGGGGCGCGGAGAGAAATCGCGCTGCCGGATCAGCACATCCATGCGTCCGGCGCTCACAGCACCCTCCGGCGCGGGCGGTATGCCACCTTCACCTGCATGCGTGTGTCGATGTACATCTCCCCCGGGCTGTGCAGGATGTAAATCCTCTGTTTCCTGCCCCGCCAGATGATCAGCGGTTCACCGG
>CALMHE010000393.1 GCA_937863865.1 uncultured Anaerolineaceae bacterium
CGCGTGATACGGTCGAGGTGACGCTGCAGGATCTCGATCACATGCAACGCGTGCTGACGGCGCTGTTGCAGATCGCGGAGGCCGAGAGCGGTGCGGTCGGCGCGCGGCCGGAGGCGGTCGCCATGGATGTGCTGCTCGCCGAACTGGTCGAGCTGTATCAGCCGCAGGCGGAACAGCAGGGCATCGCGCTGCAGGTGTCGCCGGGTGTTGGCCTGCAGGTCATGGGACACCGCCAGTTGCTGGCGCAGGTTGAAGGACCAGCGAGGGCATTACTGACTGCTGAGCGAACCGCGTTAAATTACCTGGGTCGCATGTCGGGGATTGCCACGCTAACCAACCAGTATGTGACTGCTGTCGCGGGAACAGGGGCGGTAATCCTGGATACACGGAAGACAGCACCTGGAATGCGCATCCTTGACAAACTGGCAGTACGCAGGGGTGGGGGACAAAACCACCGGGTGGGTTTATATGATATGGTGCTAATCAAAGACAATCATATTGATTTTGCAGGTTCCCTTGAGGAGGCGGTCCAACGGGCAAGACAGGCTGCAAAAGATCTTGAGATCGAGGTTGAAGCCCGGACTATTGATGATGTGGCTCAGGCACTTAAGCTGGGGGTAGAGCGGATCATGCTGGATAATATGTCCACAGATATGATGCGCCAGGCGGTTCAGGTGGTGGCTGGTCGGGCAAAACTGGAAGCATCCGGCAATGTTACCCTGGCAAACGTACGCCAGGTGGCTGAAACCGGTGTGGATTTTATTTCGATTGGTACACTGACCCATTCGGTGGTAGTATTCGATGTAAGTTTTAAATACCTTGATTAAGGGAAAAAATGACTGTCAATTTAATGTATGAAAATCTAAAAGCCAAATTAGGCGACCTGATCCCTGATTCGGAATTACATCATAAGGTGGAAATTGCTGTTCAAATTAATCAGCTCAAGAAGGAAAGAAATGCTGTAATCCTGGGTCATAATTATATGGAACCGGCGATCTATTATTCTGTAACGGATATTAAAGGCGATTCGTTGGAGCTTAGCCGGAAAGCCGCTTCAACCGATAAAGATGTGATTGTTTTTTGTGGTGTGAAATTCATGGCGGAGACCGCCAAAATATTAAATCCTGAAAAGACTGTCCTTTTACCCGCCGAGGCAGGCTGTTCACTGGCAGCAAGCATCACTGCTGCGGATGTTCGGGCGCTTAAGGAACGATATCCTGGAGTGCCGGTAGTGACCTATATAAATACCTATGCAGATGTAAAAGCTGAAACTGATATCTGTTGTACTTCAGGAAATGCAGTTGCCGTTGTTGAATCCTTACATACTGATTCGATTATATTTCTGCCGGATGAATACCTGGCACGAAACATTGCCAGAAAGACTGGAAAACATATTATTTTCCCGACCATGGATCAGACCATAGCGGCAGGCGATGGCGAACTGGATATTCAAATGATTGGCTGGCGCGGCCGTTGTGAAGTTCACGAAGAATTCACAGTGAACGACATTCTGAAGGTGCGTGAACAATTTCCCGGGGTTTTGATATTATCCCACATGGAGTGCAGCCCGGAGGTTACTTCTGCCTCTGATTTTGCAGGCAGTACGAAGGGCATGATTCAATATATCGAGACGACTTCCGCCCCTTGTTATTATCTGCTGACTGAATGTGCAATGGCTGAAAATATTATGGCTTCAAATCCGGATAAGAAAATAATTCGGATGCATGGAGTTCGCTGTCCACACATGGCTCAAATTACCCTGGAAGCAACACTTGACTCGTTAAGATCCAACCAAATTGAGATCCACGTTCCTGAAGAAATTCATCAACGCGCCGCCCGGGCAGTCGAGCGGATGATTGCCATAGGATAATGTGATCTGCATATGGATCAGACGGATGTATTAATTATTGGGAGTGGAATTGCAGGAGCGACTGCAGCATTAAGGCTGGCTCGTGATCCATCCCGAAAGATTCTGGTTATCACCCGGGATCCCGACCCATGCGAATCAAACTCGCGTTATGCCCAGGGAGGGATAATTGGGCGGGGAAATGATGATAATGTTGATTTGCTGGTAAAGGATATCCTTGCTGCTGGTGCGGGTGCCAGCTCGCTTAAAGCCGCCAGAATGCTAGCTGATGAAGGTCCTGCTTTGGTTCAGAAAATTTTGGTGGAAGAAGCGGGCATTCATTTTGACAGCCAGCCAGGCGGGGAGCCAGAATTCGGCAGAGAAGCAGCCCATTCAAGCCGGCGGATTTTGCATGTCGGTGATGGAACAGGTCAGGCAATCATGACCGGTTTGATTCAAGCCATGCGCCGTTGTCAAAATATCACCATTCTCTCCAATATGACTGCCGTGGATCTCATCACATCACCACATCATACTCATGATCCGTTGGCAGTTTATGAACCGATTGCCTGTCATGGGGCGTATGCTTTTGACCGCCAGGCTCGAACTGTTCACCGCTATATATCCAATGCGACAATTTTGGCAACCGGGGGATTGGGGAGGATCTTCCGAAACACATCCAATCCACCCGGTGCGCGCGGGGATGGGCTTGCCATGGCACATCGCTCTGGAGCCCGAATCGTCAACGCGGAATATATTCAATTCCACCCGACCACCCTTGCAGTTCCCGGTGCCGAGGGATTTTTAATTAGTGAGGCGGTCAGAGGTGAAGGTGGGGTTTTACTCACACCGGAAGGTCGTGCCTTCATGGGGGATTATTCACCAGAGTGGAAGGATCTTGCACCCCGGGATGTTGTTGCCAGAGCCATCCATCATCAAATGGAGGAGCATGGATATTCGCATGTCCTGTTGGATATCGCGACCAGATTGGACGCAAACACGATCCGCAATCGTTTTCCTAATATATATGCCAAATGCATGCAGGTTGGAATTGATATCACGAAAGAACCCATCCCAGTCATTCCCGCTGCCCATTATTTTTGTGGAGGCATTCTGGTGGATGAATGGGGAAGGTCGAATATCCAGAACCTGTACGCAGTAGGCGAGATCAGCTGTACTGGTCTGCATGGTGCCAACAGGCTTGCCTCCTCCTCGCTTTTGGAAGGATTGGTCTGGGGAGATCGGGCTGCACGCCATATAACGGACACAATGGATGATCCAACTCCCAAGAGACTACCCTGGTATGATATTGTGCCTCAATGGGATGAGAGTGGATTAATTGCAGAACCGGATTTCTCATTGATCCAGGGTGACATGCAAACCATCCAGAATATCATGTGGCATTATGTAGGACTTGCCCGTAACGATGAGCGGTTGTCACGCGCCATTCGGGAATTACGGCACATGTGGAATGAGATAGAAACATTTTACCGAACCACAAAACTCAGCGATGGGCTGATAGGCTTGCGTAACGCTGTGGAGGTATCGTTGATTGTTGCCCAGGCAGCATTGCATAACCGTCGGAGCCGCGGGTGTCATTACCGTGAGGATTCAGTAGTTGAAGAAGGCGAGCGATTGATATAAAACATACCGCTGCAAGGAACCAGGTCATTTCAATACAGATCTGAATAAATAGTCATTTTTTTCACATAATGAATTTTTTATAAAAAAAGGAATAAATGAAAATGAAAATCACAA
>CALMHE010000394.1 GCA_937863865.1 uncultured Anaerolineaceae bacterium
CGGAATCAGTGTAGCCATAATGCACATCCCGGGCACGCAGTTCAGCATGCAAAACGGTCTGATCCTCCAGACAGGAATGGGGTTCCAGGGTGACATCAAATTCAACCGATCCGCCATTGGGTACATCCACGGTGTCCGGTCCTGAAAAACTGCCCGGAAAATCCAACAGGAAATAATTAAGATCCACCGTTGTATCGACGCCTGTCGAGTTCGATAAAATAAATGTGTGCACCTGGGGGGTGCCCTTGCAGCCCGTGGTTTGAATGGTTTCCGGCTCCAGGTAGATGCCCGGCGGAAGGGAACACATGGGAACCGATGCCGGCGGATTGACCGCCTCATCACAGGTGTTTTGCCCGGCTGGTGTGTACCCATCATTGGAACAAGGATTGTGTGGCATGGAACCATAGCCGTCCCCGTCAAAATACCAGGACACGCCGGCGGGATTGAAAATGCCGGCAGGGGTCACATCCACACAATAGGTCGCCACGCAATGATCGGTCATCGACTGGTAACGTGGGTGGTAAATGTTCACCTCATGGGATGCCGTCTGGAATGACCAGTTGAAGGGTCCAAAATTACCCGTGGTACAGGCGGGTGTCCCCACGGTGTACACATTGCTGACCACCCAGGAAGGGGGGAATTTTAACCAGTTGTTGTATACATACTCATAATCATTGGTATAGCTATCCGATTGGAAGCAGAGGGTCTGGGGTGCACCGGGAGTGTAACAAGGCTCACCGCCTGCCCCCGGAGCAAAGGTGACCTGACTGCCGGAGATGGATTGCACACCTCCACCCTGTGCTTCAAAGGGAATGCCAGGATCAATCCCTGTTGATATGGCAGCCGGCGGAGGTGGAGCGGTTTCTTCCTCAACAGGAACTGCCGCACCAACCGCGCTGGTTGCCAGGCTGAGCATCATCAACAAGCTCAGCAGGAAAAAGAACTGATGAAGACGTTTCATGATATGCCTCCCAAAACAGGCCAAACGAAACGGAATCATCCCCCGTCATCAATTGTGAGATGCAATCAATTTTGAAAAGCTTCCTGCCCCCTCCCCCTGGTGGAATAGTTAAATCCACTTTAATATTATAATTCGTTTACGATTGGAATTCAATTAGTCTGATGAATGAACGGGATTTACTGCCATGCGAATTGACCAATGTATCCAATGCCTTGATTTTCCCTGCCAGGATGTGATCCATGCCGCCTGCCACATCCCTCCGGTGGACCTTGACCCGGCAAAGGTGTCTGTGGTGCTGATTTCAGAAAGCGCTGCCCCCGACACGGCGGATAATTACGACGCACCCGGTGATCCGCTCTTTGCACGGACCACAGTGCTGGCATTCCAGGATGCCGGCTTGTCTGTGACCTCCATAGCTGAAATCCGCGCCCTCGGCATTCACCTGACCACGGCGGTCAAATGTGCCAAGACGGCATATACCCTGCTGCCCGCCACAATTGATGCCTGTTCCCGCCTGCTGGAAGCGGAACTGGATTTGTTTCCACAACTGAAAGCCTGCCTGCTGATGGGCGATGCCGCCATCCGGGCGGTGAATACCATTTCCAAACGTGCGGGCAGCGGGCGGGTGATTCCTGCAGGTTCAACCTATAAAATCCGCGGGCAGGATTATTTCTTCCGGGGGGCGCGGGCGTTTCCATCCTACCTGCAGGCGGGACCGAGCTTTGGGTTGGAGAAAAGCAAGCGCCGCATGATTGCCGAAGATATCGCAGCCGCTTTAAAAATAGCGGGGCTGGATGGCTGAGCCATTGAAACACAGGACCTGGGTTAGAATTAGAGCATGCCCCCATTCCTTGTCCCTCTGCGGGAAATCCGCTTGGAAACCCGCGTCTCAAATTCCCGCTTCATTACCACGCTGGCGCCTGTCTTCACAG
>CALMHE010000395.1 GCA_937863865.1 uncultured Anaerolineaceae bacterium
AAACAATACCTAATGGCAGAAAAAGTATATATTCCGCAAATGGAAATATGCGACTTGGTCGTGGATACGACAGGAGGGTGCATTTGGGTTTCACAAAAAACAAAACAGAAATTGGAAAATCGTAAATAATGATTTAATTAATGTAATAAAACTTGCACGAGGCTTATAAATGTTGTATACTATTACAAATGTAAGAAATATTTCATAAAACTCTCGATTGAAAATTCCCAATATACGAAAATAAAATAAGGTGGTCACCATGGATGAGAATCCCAACTCTGACAGCCAGGATTTCTCTCAGATAGTAAGTGAATGTTATAACGAATTAACCAAAAGTGAAAAGAGGATTGCGGATTATATTCGAAAAAATCAGGATGAATCCGCCTTCCTTTCAGCAGCCGAGTTGGCGGAACGATTGGAATTAAGTGAAGCAACATTGGTGCGGTTTGCCCGGACACTTGGTTTTCCCAGTTACCCGACAATGCGTGATGTTTTACAGGAAACATTTCGGCGGCGTGTCACACACTCAGCCCGTTTGAAGGGCAGGTTGGATGAATTGCGTGAATCGGGGGATATTTATGAACGGCTTGTCATTTCAGAAATGGATTACCTGACACAGGCTTTGGAAACCGTTGACCGGAAAGGGTTGCAGCATGCAGTTGATCTATTACATGAGCGTAAAAAAGTATTTGTCTATGGGGTGGGTCCTTCTGTCTCCCTCGTAAATTTAATGGAAATCCGCCTGGGTCGGTTTGGACGCCAGGTGATTCCATTGACGACTGCGGGCAGGGAAATATTGGAACCATTAATATTGATGAATGACCAGGATTTATTCTTTGTCATTTGCTTTTTCGATGTCACTCCCACGTTGAAGTTCGTTTTGGATCATGCGAATGATATTCATTGTCCAGTCATCATGTTGACCGATACATTGGGCTCGATCATTGGGGATCAAGCAGATGTCGTTTTGGCGGCGCGGCGTGGTCCGATTTCCGAGTTTCACTCCCTGGTGGTGCCCATGACCATCATCAATGCCCTGCTCTTGATGCTGGCGAGCGAGGATCAGGAAAAGGTAACCGAACACCTGGATAAATTGGATCATTTCAGGCAACAATATAAAATAATTAATCATTCACATTAAAACCAGCAGTTTAAACCAAGGAGTTTGGTAATGGTTGGCAGTTCCAATTCAGTAAATCCACATTCACAAAAGTTGCTGGCAGCAGCGCGCAGGTTTTTTAGGTGGTTGACAACTCCCCAGGTTGTTCTATCGATCATCATGTTGGCGGTTATGGTTTATATGGTCATCATTCCCCTCTACCGGATGGTGATGACGACGGTTACTGTGCAGGAAAGCGATCTGCGGGTGCTTAAAGAAGCAGAGGTTGGTCAGTTTACCTCATATCACTGGGTAAGAATGCTGACCAGCAAAATTGCCAGAATCATGACCTATGAGCCGTTGGTCCATTCCCTGACCATCGCACTGGGTGCCACCATGCTAGCCATGACCATCGGCGGCTTAATGGCTTGGATGGTGGTCAGGACGGATATACCAGGTAAAGGGATCATCAACCAGTTAGCCACCATCCCCTACATCATGCCTTCCTGGACCATTGCAATGGCTTGGACAGTCCTGTTCAAAAACCAAAAATCGGGAGGAACGCCAGGTTTTCTGGAATTTATTACAGGTTCACCGACGCCTGATTGGCTGGCATATGGTCCCTTCCCGATTATCGTGAGCAGTGGATTGCATTACTATACCTTTTTCTTTTTGTTTATCTCGGCTGCATTGCTTTCCATTGACTCATCGCTTGAGGAAGCGGGCGAGCTGGCTGGGGCAGGGCGCTGGCGGATTATGCGAAAAATTACATTCCCATTGGTGATCCCTGCAATTGCCTCAGGTTTCATCATGACATTTTCAAAGACCATGGGAACTTTCGGGGGTCCGAATGTACTGGGAGTACCTGTCCGTTATTACACCCTCTCAACCATGTTGCGCTCGAATACAGGAATCGGGAATTATGGAGATGGATTCGTCCTGGCAATTGTGTTGATTCTATTTGCCATGGTCACTGTGATGCTCAATCAAAAAGTGGTTGGAACCCGCAAGAGTTACGAAACCATTGGCGGACGTGGATTCATGTCTCAGAAAGTGAAATTACGCAACTGGAAAGTTCTTCTGACCGGACTCGTGGTTGTTTTTGAATTTATTATTGCAATATTGCCCCTCGTACTTCTGATTTACAGCACATTGATGCTGCGCTCCGGGAATTACAGCCTAACTAATTTCACCCTCGCACATTGGTTGGGCAAAGGGGATTTAAGCATCAACAGTGGTGAACCAGGCATTTTATTGAATCCCAGGATTTGGAAAGGGGCGTGGAATTCCATCAGACTTTCCATATGGACAGCTTTCTTCACAGCCTTGTTGGGTATCATCCTGGGGTATGCAATCGTAAAAGGTCGGGGCACCAGACTCTCCAAACTGGTAGAGCAAATGTCTTTCATTCCCTATGTCATTCCCGGCATCGCCTTTGGTGCGGTCTACATCTCGATGTTTACCAAACCTGTGGGACCCATACCCGCTTTGTATGGAACGTTCGCACTTCTGGTGGTTGTCTCGGTTGCCAAACATATTCCTTATTCGGCACGCAGTGGAGTATCAGCCATGTTGCAGGTCAGTAAGGAATTGGAGGAAGCAGCTGCAATCGCCGGAGCTTCACCCTGGCAGCGATTCAAACGAATCATTTTTCCACTGACAAGCACGGGATTCGTGTCGGGATTTCTGCTCACATTTATCACAACAATGCGCGAACTA
>CALMHE010000396.1 GCA_937863865.1 uncultured Anaerolineaceae bacterium
GACTAATCTTACCAAGAAATATGAGGGGAATCATCAATTACGGGTTTCTTTTTCAGAAAATGGAATTTACCCAAGCTTCCCGGGGATTGATCCGCCCGTAAGGGAAGGGCAGCACCTGGTTTATTCGTTTAATCCAAATGAGATTGAGGTTACGGATTTACTCAATCAACTTCAACAAAATCGAACAATATTGGATCTGGAAATCCATCGTCCCAAACTGGAAGATACCATCCGCAAAATTTATGAGGAGAAATTACTTTTACCATAAATGGGAGAGTATGGATTTATTAATCGAATGCCTTACAAAAATGTTGATTCCTATTTTCAAATATTTTGATAAAATTTAAACGTGGGAATGGTATTGAATCGAATTTCTGAAAAACAACGCAGCATCATTATCGATGGATTTCTGGTGGCGGCAGCCCTGTATCTATTCCTGATGATGATGCAACTATTTATCATACCCATTCAGGTCCAGTTCGGAAGGTCGGGGTTATTAATTTTTAGTTTGGGAATCCTTACTGCCTCGATAATATTTTTGGACCGGTCATTCCATGTTGGTTATGGTGTTGAACAAGCCCGTTATGGATTGGCGGGAGGGGCTTTGGGGTGGATATTTATCTCCTCAATTGATGCTTTGGTGGGTTTATTTACCACCTCCGCCCAGTCATTTTTATGGCTGCTATTCCTGGGTTTATTTTCCGCTGTTCTCTGGAGGAGGATCCTGCCATTGGGGGTGAAATTTTATTTGGGAACAATTGTTTTGTGCTGGCTGGGACGATTTATTATTTCTGCAGAAAGTCAATATTCCCATATCTGGGATATGGCGGACAACTTGCGAATGATGACAGGATGGATCGCTGCTGTGGGGGTAGTCCTCAGCCTGGGATGGATTCTGGTAAAGGCAAAAAATCGGATTCAACGAATATTTGGCGCAATGTTTCTCTGGTTCAATCTGGTCATTGTCTGCAATGTGTTTTTTAATATGCCGATTTAACTGCCGGGAGTGGGTTCCCTTGCCGTTTTCCAAACGGTGCTGGTATAATCTGAGCCACGCCA
>CALMHE010000397.1 GCA_937863865.1 uncultured Anaerolineaceae bacterium
GCCTATTCCCATCCGGCGATATTCCTCTTTTACCCCGATTGTTGTAATCCAGCCCATCCCTTCCTTATGGTGTGGGCTTCCCCCAACAAAACCAACCATCAATTCACCAACAATGGCTTTCAGTCGCACCTCCCCCGGCAGAGAGAGTGCTGCAATGATATCCAATAAAGGCCAGGAATCATTGCCAAAACATTCCTGCTCCAAATTCCGCAACCCCGATAGATCGCGCAAGGTTGCCTGTTCAATCCTGAAATCCACCGGACCGACCACCCAGCTGTTCATGAATTTGTTCTACCATAATCCGGAGGCGATTGAAACGTATTTTCAATCACCTCCGGTTGGTAATATTTTATTCCTTGTTAGGCGCCCTGCTGCTGACAAAATCCCTGATCAGGCTTGTAAATTCCATCGGGAAGATGTACTTCGTGGATGGATTCGCTGACATGATTTTGAGTGCTTCAAAGTATTGCAATGTCATGGTACGGGTATCCACGGTGTGTGCAATCGCATTAATTTTATCCAATGCCACAGCGTACCCTTCAGCCCGTAATGCCTGTGCCTGGCGTTCACCTTCCGCCCTCAAAATGGATGATTGCTTGTCACCTTCCGCCTTGAGGATCGCCGCCTGCCGGTCACCATCCGCCACATTGATGGCGGCTTCACGGGTACCGGTTGACTCTGTCACAACCGCACGGCGGTTTCGTTCTGCCGCAAGTTGGCGATTCATCGCATCCTGGACATCCCGTGGCGGGATAATCTCGCGGATTTCCACATTGGTCACTTTCACACCCCACTTCTCGGTGACTTCATCCAGGCGGGTGCGTAAAGCAGCATTAATTTGTTCGCGTTCGGACAGGACACCATCGAGCATGATACCGCCAATGACCGAACGCAGGGTGGTCGTGGCAATACCCTGTGCCGCCAGCTCAAAATTGCCGACCTGGAGAACGCTCTGTACCGGATCAAAGACCCTGTAGTACCACAGAAAATCAATGGATATTGGGGCATTGTCTTTGGTAATGGATGTTTGGGCAGGAATTTCACGAACCTGTTCACGTAAATCCACCGAGACAGCCCGATCGATGAAGGGGATTAAGATCACTAATCCCGGACCGCGGGCACCCACGCAGCGCCCCAATCGAAACACAACCAGGCGTTTGTATTCAGGAACAATTTTTAAAGCTGAGGCGAGGAAAATAATCGCCAGGATTATCAATCCCCCAATCAAGCAGTATATTACAGGTTCCATCTTTCACCTCCGAAAATTATTGGGATATCATCCCACGTTAATCAGGATCACGATCCATATATTACTTTTTTTCATCCACCGGTTCGACGATCAGCACCAATCCATCCCGCTGAACCACCCGGATTGGAACTCCAGCCGGGATGGGTTTCTCACTGCGGGCAGTCCATTCCTCACCACCGACATGGACAGTGCCATCCCAGTGAATTTCTGTCCGGGTTTCTCCAATTTTTCCAATGATGTTTTCTCTTAAATTTACCGGTTTGAGTCCCATCGCCTCGATACTCTTGCGTCCAACGAACCATAAAAATACGACTGCAATGATTGAGGTCACAATCGCCAGAACCGGGTGAACTGCCAACCCATCCCCTTCTTTTTTGAATACAAATACTGAACCCAATACCAGGGATAGAATGGAAATTAACAGCCAGATCCAATGACGTGACTTTCGAAGAGCCAAAATAAATGGAATAACTCCAGCCACCAGAATCACCAATGCCCACCAATTGATTGGCATATTCCAGATGCCAATCCCGGCTAAAACCAATGTGAACAATGCGCCAATTTCAATGATCCCTGTACCAGGAGAAAATAATGCCAGCATGGAGAGTACCAATCCAATCACCAGCAAGACATATGAAATATTTGGATCAATCAAAAAATTCATGTGGACAGCCTCCCTCTTTTTTAAGAGACAAAATCATTATACATGATTTCACCTCAAATAAATTGATCGATGGGAATGATTTCAACCAGCGGTGTATCTGC
>CALMHE010000398.1 GCA_937863865.1 uncultured Anaerolineaceae bacterium
TATCAACATGATCAACCCGGAATGCATGAGTTAATGCGGGAGTTGAGGGAGGTCATTAATGAATATCCAGATCGAGTGTTGGTGGGGGAGACAGATGACCTCTCTTATTATGGCAATGGAAGTGATGAATTACATATGGTTTTCAATTTCCCATTGATGCGGACTCGCCGGTTGTCAGCTGATTGGGTGCGGACAAATCAATCTGAAAGATTGGAGAGGATCCCGAAGGGTGGCTGGGCGTGCAATACCCTCGGAAATCATGATTCTGCCCGGATGATGAGTGAGTATGGGGATGGAATTCATGATGAATGTATTGTGCGGGTTAATCTTGCCATATTATTGACCTTGAAAGGAACCCCATTTCTTTTTAATGGAGAAGAGATTGGGATGACCAATGCAGTTCTGACCAATCCGGACGAATTTCGAGATCCGTTAAGCCTCCGGACATATGAAATGGAGATGCGGTTATTTAACTGCCCGGGCGATGAAGCAGCCAGTTGCGCATCTGGGAATGGACGGGATAAAACCCGGTCACCCATGCAATGGAAAAATGCACCCAACGGTGGTTTTTGTCCCCAAGGAATCAAACCCTGGCTGCCCGTTAACCAGGATTATCAACAGGGGGTAAATGTGGAAACCCAACTGGCAAATGATTCATCCCTGTGGCATTATTATAAAAACCTGTTATCCATACGAAGGGAAAATCCTGCCCTGGTTGAGGGGGAATATCAACCTATGATGGAGGATGATCAGGATATTCTTGTTTTCAGGCGGATTTCAACTGTGCAGAATTGTTTGGTGATATGCAATACATGTAGTGAGAACCGGATAATTAAAATACCTCATTTCAAGCATCCACCCCGGATTGTTTATAGCAGCCTGGGGCGTGAAGGGACCATTGGGGGTGACCTGCGTCTTAAACCATTTGAGGTGTTGATCATGGAAGAGGTTAATATCTGATTTCAGCAACCCTGTGAAGAATGCCAAAGTGGTATATAATTTTATTACAGGTAGATGACTGACAATAATTGATGTATAATCACACCCGTTTAAAAATTTTGGCGATAGCTTTGCAGGAATGATTTTGCAAATTTGTGATAACAAATGAATATTGAGCCTGATGAATCAATGAATGTTATGCAGCGAAAGACTGCATACAAACCGCCACGTTCTTTTTCCACCTGGTTGATTGGTCGTCCGCTCTCAACAGCGGATGCGCCTCATCAGACAATTGGTAAATTTATTGGGTTGGCGGTTTTTTCATCCGATGCCATGTCATCCGTGGCATATGGACCTCAGGAAATGTTGATTATTCTCGCGGCTGCCGGAGCTGGCGCCTTTGGATATTCAATTCCAATTGCCATTGCTATTTGTGTTTTGCTTCTTCTTTTGACTCTATCTTACGAACAAACGATCCACGCCTATTCCGGTGGAGGCGGGGCATACATCGTCGCCCGCGATAACCTGGGTGAAATTCCAGCTTTAACCGCCGGCGCTGCCTTGTTAATGGACTATATCTTAACCGTGGCGGTGTCCATTTCGTCCGGAGTTGCTCAACTTGTATCAGCCTTCCCTCTTTTTTATGATTACCGGGTTTGGATAGCCGTGGGAATGGTGTTGTTGATCATGATTATTAATATGCGCGGGGTTCGCGAATCCGGGATCACCTTTGCGATTCCAACCTATTTCTTTTTAATCATGATGTTTATTACTGTCATCATCGGTTTTGGTAGATATTTCAGCGGCTCGCTGGGATTGGTCCAGTCACCTCCCATGGATATCATGGATTTGCATGCCACACTTCAGCCCATTACCATATTTCTGGTATTAAAAGCCTTTGCAAGCGGTACCACAGCATTAACGGGTGTTGAAGCCATCTCAAATGGCATTACAGCTTTTAAAGAACCGCGCAGTAAAAATGCTGGAAAAACATTGATTATGATGGCAATCATCCTGGGAAGTTTGTTGTTCTCCATTGCCTTCCTCTCCAATCATATTGGTGCTTTGCCTTCCGAGGAAGAAACAGTGATCTCACAGCTAACCCGGACAGCTCTCGATACTCGAGGAATATTCTATATCCTGGTGCTTTCATCCACGACCATCATCCTGATGATGGCAGCCAATACGGCTTTTGCAGATTATCCCCGCCTGAGTGCCTTAATGGCAATCGACGGATTTCTACCGCGCCAACTGGCATAC
>CALMHE010000399.1 GCA_937863865.1 uncultured Anaerolineaceae bacterium
ATGACATAACCAGTCAGACCTTTGCCTGCTGGTATTGGATTTGGGCAGGGATCATGGGCATCCGACCAGTAAGGAAAGGTCAGCATATTGGTAGCCGGATCCAGGAGAGCAATGTAGAAATTATCCGCCGGGATGAGGTTTTTCACAATTTCGTGGATGGAACGATAAACATCATCCAGGGTGGGCGCGACCAAAGCAGCCTGGGATATCTGGTATACCGCCTGGGCAACCTTCTCGGCATTTCTACGTTCAGTGATATCCCTTACCATGCTGAGAATCTCCTCACCGCAAAGAATGATCCGGGCTTCAAAAGTATGCGGCTCATTGTTCAGGTTAACCACATATTCAACGGTTTGCATCTTCCCGGTTTCAATTGCGGCTTGTATACCGGCAAGGAGGTCCACTCCCACATCAGTGGGTAGAAACTCAGTCAGCGGTCTGTTTAGAATAAATTCCGGTGGGGCAGCAAGTTTGGTGAGATCGTTGGCATGAAAATTAATAATTGTGCCATCCTGCAAGGTCTGGAACATAATGTCAGGTATGGCATTCAGGATGGCACGACTGCGCGCCTGGCTTTGTTGAAGAGAATCTTCGATTACTTTGCTATCTGTAATATCATAAATGGCGCCCTGAACAAATTCAGGCTTGCCATCCGCTCCCAGGAGGTTCTGTAAATTCTCGCGAATCCAGCGAATTGTGCCATCCTTGCGAATAATGCGATACTCCCTTTCCGCTGCCTGGTATGGCAATGTCGCAAAACATTGGAAACTTACCATCAGTGCAGGAAGATCACGAGGATCCACAATTTCAGTCCAGAGAGGTTTTTTGGAGATGAAATCAGCCTCGGAATATCCGGTGATTTGTTCCACAGCACCATGGAAGAAGATTACCGTGCCATCAAGGCGGGCGCGGTAAGCAATCCCTTGAAAATTATGGACAAAGGAACGGTAGCGCTGCTCACTTTCCGCCAGGGCATTCCGGGAACGGGTGATGGTTCCGATCATCGAGCGGATGATTTCGGCGACGATGATCAGCGTGACAGCAATCATGAAGATGGTGCGAATGGAGCTGATATAACTGGCTGAAATGGAATGTGTGACCAGCAGTGCGATCATAACCGCAAGGATGACAGTGACAATGTAGGTCGAGCGGGGATAAAAAATCGCCGCAATCAGGATCGGACCTGCCATCAAAATCAGGAGTGCATCGGAATTGGGAAAATTTTGCAGGATCAAGCCCAGTATGGACGCGAAAACAACAAACCCCCCTGTGAACCATATGGGCGATAATTTCCTGCGAAATTGTTCCATGCGAACCTCATTATAGACGCGTGTAAATTAAGGTAAATGAAGAGAATCATTACAAATCTGCAAGGTCTAGATGCGCAAGAAATATGCCATGCGGGGTGTTGGCTTCCGTTTGTTATTGATGATTGAAATAGAACACATGTTCTGTTATAATACATTCAATCCCGATGATGTCGGATTGAAACCATGAACCTCTGGCAATCCCTTTTACGCGCTTTCCATCTTTCACCCGCCCGGCGGACCCTGCGCTTTGACCAGACGCTGATGTCACCCCTGCTGACACTGGCAGCACGTGAACAGCGTCCTGTGGATGAACTGGCAGCCGACCTGCTGCAGGATGCCTTGCAGCAGCGCCAGGCGGCTGAAGTGAACCTCCAGCGCTGGCGGCAGCTTTCCTGCCGGGAGCAGGAAGTGGCGGCGCAGGTCTGCCTAGGCTATACCAATGCCGAGATTGCCAGCCGTCTTTCCATCTCCGTACCGACCGTCAAGACGCATGTGCGCAACACGCTAAACAAATTTGGGCTCAGCCGGCGCACGGAACTGCAGCGCGCCCTGGGGGATTGGGACTTTACCGCCTGGGAGCCCCAACAACCGGCTCATCCTTTGGATTAATCCCTGATTGCACCCTAATTCATCCAGAGGAGCATTGCACCGCTCCGGTGCGGTGGGGTATGCTGGAGACATGAACGCAATCCTGCCTTTTTCCACTCCCCGCCTGCACGTTCTGGCGGCGCCCCACAGCGAGACCAACCGCTTTATAACTGTTCTGCTCTCCCGACTGGCGCTGGCGGGCGGCGCCCAGGTGCTGGACGGCGGCAATTGTTTTGATGTCCATGCCCTGGCGCGTTCGCTGCGCAGCCAGACGGTGGCACTGGAAGCCGCACTCTGCCGGGTGCACGTGGCGCGGGTCTTCACCTGCGTACAGGCATCCGTCCGTCTCTCGCAAATCCCGGTGCAGCCCACCCCGTTGATTGTTCTCAGCCTGCTGACCACGTTTGGCGATGAGAATGTTGCCCATCGGGAACGGGCACGTCTGCTGGAACTCTGCCTGAAGGACTTGCAACGGCTGGCGCAGGCGGCACCGGTCCTGGTAACTGCCCGACCCGATTCGGAATTTCTGCCCCGCCTGAAAGCTGCCGCGGATGTGTTCTGGGAAGCGGAGGAATAATTCATGGGACGCACTGTACCATCC
>CALMHE010000400.1 GCA_937863865.1 uncultured Anaerolineaceae bacterium
CCATCATACCGGTCATTCCAAGGTGCTTCCCTAATTGCGGCAGAGGCAGCAATTGGGTATCTCTTTCATTCTGCTTGATAACAAATTCTGGTTTATTGATCGGCAGCAGTTCGTGCCAGCGCCACATTCCTGAAGGGCGGGCAGCCACATCATCCCGCTTGAGTATATTCTTTACAACCTCAAGGTCATAATCCGCCACCAAAGGTGCATTACAGGAAAAACAATAGGTTTGAAGTGTTGCAGGATCATGTACATTTCCACATTTTGAACAGACCAGACGGAAAATGTACGAGAATTTGGTTTTCATGATGAGTGTTCTCCAGGACTGAAATCAATCAAATATTATACCCTGATGTAAAAATGAAAATCCATCATGGATTGAGTGTTGTAAATTGGAAATGAATTATGATTATTGGATGATGAATAATAAGAGAAAAATCTCATATCTTAAATTATTTTAATAATGGTTGACATGGGTTTCTCATCTTGTTATAATTTTATTGTGTGGAGGCTGTGACCCAGAGATGAGGAAGATGGTCGCATTTCACATGTCAAAGTGACATCTCTGGTGAGCCAATGCGAAACCGGCCACTTGTAAGATGGTCGGTTTTACTTTACCAACGAAATAAATTTGAATACCTGACACTGTACTCCCACCTTAAAAAAGATGGCAATCCACAAGCCATCCGGTAGTGGGGGAATGACGGATTAATCACGATGGCCGAAAGAAATATCTCTTTCACTGCTCATCAGACCAAAACCTCGCAGCCCGAAGGGTTTCTCCTTCGCCATCAATGGACCATTCTTCCGATTGCCCTGGCAATTTTGGATGGATTAACCGTGTTTGGGGTATTAAATCTGGCTTTCAATATCAGGTTCAAATTAAATCTGCCCATTTTTCGCACAGAAGTGATGGATTCACCCGCATACTACCTGAACCTGGAGTGTGCCATGGTGATCGCAGTCCTGGTCATGTTCCTTCTTGCCGGGCTTTATAACATTTCAAACCTGCTGGCGGGAATGCGGGAATATTCTTTGGTTTTTAATTGTGTAGTCATTCTGGTCGTTCTCATCCTCGTGGTATCCTTCCTGATTCCCGCTTTTGTAATTTCCCGTGGCTGGCTGGTCATGGCATGGTTGTTCACCTTCCTAGGAGTGGATATTGAACGGTTTATTTTTCGCCGGTTCATCCATCAAATCAGGAAAAAGGGATATTTCGTTAAAAGGACCATTATCATTGGCGCCAATGAGGAAAGCCGGTACCTGGCTGGTCAGATACAGGATACCCCAAGATCCGGGATGATGATTATTGGGTTTATGGAAGAGGGTATTCCAGCTGGCAATAAAATTTATGAGCGATATGTATCCCTGGGTAATTTAAGTCAACTGGATAATATTATCGAAAAATATCACATCGAAGAAATCATCCTTACAACCAGCGCCCTCTCACAGGATCAAATTATTTCAATCTTTCGCAGGTATGGTGTCTCCAAGAAAGTCACCCTCCGGCTTACATCCGGGCTTTACGAAGTTATAACGACCGGTGTACAGGTTCGTGAAATGGCTGGGGTTCATTGTTGAGAATCAATCATGTCAGGCTGACCGGTTTTGACCTGGTTTTTAAAATTCTTGTGGACTATGGCATCAGCATCATTGGATTACTTTTACTCTCCCCCATCCTGGCAATCATCTCACTCGCAATCAAGCTGGATTCTCCCGGACCCATTTTCCATCGCAGGCGTGTATTGGGTGTCAATGGAAAACAATTTAACGCTCTAAAATTTCGCTCGATGTACATAAACGGAGACGAAATCCTTGCCGCACATCCCGATTTGATTCAAGAACTGGCTCACAATCATAAACTAAAGAACGATCCCCGCATCACCCGGATAGGATTCTTTTTACGGAAATTCAGCCTCGACGAGCTTCCCCAGTTATTTAATGTCCTTTTTGGTCAAATGTCGATTGTTGGTCCCCGGATGATCTCCCCGGAAGAAATCGCTGAATACAGCAAGCTGGATATTAATTTATTAACAGTAAAACCGGGCATTACAGGATTATGGCAGATCAGCGGTCGATCTGATGTCAGTTACAGTGATCGTGTCAAGCTGGATATGTACTATGTTCGCAATTGGAGTATCTGGATGGATCTTCAAATATTAATCCGCACCATCCCTGCAGTATTATCCCGCCGTGGAGCATATTGATTTATGAATTCTTCAGGCCATTGGTTTGGATTTATGGAGGTAATTACATGAAAATCCTGGTCACTGGTGGAGCTGGATTCATCGCTTCCCATGTCGTGGATCGTTATATCGATTCAGGTCATGAAGTGGTGATTCTCGACGACCTGTCCACTGGTCGCCGATGCAACCTGAACTCAAAGGCTGCCTTTTATCAAATGGATATTATGGATCCAGAAATTGAGTCAATCTTCCAAAAAGAAAAACCGGAAGTGATCAATCACCACGCAGCCCAAATCGATGCCCGCCGATCAATATCAGATCCATTGTTTGATGCCCGGGTAAACATCCTGGGGTCCATCAACCTGCTGAATATTGCTGTGCGACATTCTGTTCGCAGGGTAATTTTTCCTTCTTCCGGTTGTGCCGTTTATGGTGAGCCGGTTTATCTTCCGTGTGATGAGAACCACCCCATTCATCCTTTATGTCCCCATGGCGCCAGCAAACATGCCATCGAACACTACCTTGAGATATATCATGCAAATTTTGGGATTGAATACATAGTTCTGCGTTATCCCAATGTTTATGGATCCCGTCAGAATCCAAAAAACGGTACGGGGGTGATCTCCATATTCATTGATCTGATGCTTCACAATCAATCCATTACCATCTTTGGTGATGGAAGGCAGGAGCGGGATTTCATCCATGTGGACGATTGCGTTGATGCAAACGTACTGGCACTGGACAGCCGAAAATCAACCGGGATATTCAACCTGGGCAGCGGACATGGCACAAGCATCAATGACATCTTCAATCATCTGAAACAACTTACCGGTTATCACGGCGGTCCCATCCATGGACCTGCCAAGGTTGGCGAAGTCCGCCGGATCTACCTGAATATTGAACATGCCCGCCGGGATTTGGGATGGAACTGTACGATCAGCCTGATGGATGGTTTGCAAAATACTGTGAATTTCGTTCGGGAGTATGAATTCGCATGATTATTGTTCAGACACCTTTACGGGTCAGCCTTTTTGGCGGCGGGACGGATTTTCCCCCTTATTATCTTTCCGAGGGAGGATGCGTCCTGACAACTGCAATTAATAAGTATGTTTTTGTAATCATCAAGCAACGTTTCGATGATAAATTGCGGGTTGGATACACCCGAACCGAAATCGTGGATTCTGTATCCGACATCCAGCATGAATTGATCCGTGAAGCTTTCAAAATGACTGGCATTACTCAAGCAGTTGAGATCACAACCATGAGTGACATCCCGGCTGGTTCCGGACTTGGATCATCCAGCACGGTTACGGTCGGCGCGCTGCATGCCATGCATAGTTATCTTAATCACCTGGTTACGGCTGAACAACTCGCCCGGGAAGCCTGTGAGATTGAAATCAAAATTTTACAAAAACCCATCGGGATACAGGATCAGTATATTGCAGTCTATGGTGGATTGCGTTTTCTGGAGTTTACACCTTCCGGTGAAGTCAAGCCTGAATTGGTCAGGTTGAGTCCAATGCTTTCCAGGTGTCTGAACGAAAGTTTGCTTCTATTCTTTACTGGTGTTACACGTTCATCTGATGTCATCCTTACGGAACAAAAAAACAATATTCACAACCGATTAACCATCCTGCGCCAGTTAAAACAAATGGCAGTCACCGCCCGGGAAGAATTGTTATGCGGGAACCTGGATGTGATTGGAGCTTTAATGCATGAGAGCTGGTTATTAAAAAAGCAGCTCGCCAGTGGAATCAGCAATTCTTCCATCGAAGATCTTTATGAACATGCCAGAAAAGCTGGTGCATTGGGTGGCAAAATCACCGGTGCTGGTGGTGGCGGCTTCCTGATGCTCTACTGTCCACCCCATGCCCGTCAAAAGGTACGGGCAGCTCTTGCCAATTTGCGGGAATTACCCTTTGAATTGGAACCAAATGGCAGTTCTGTAATTCTTAACCACAGGCATTAATGTCCTTTTTTATGAAGTGAGGTAGGTATGAATACAACCGATCAGTATCTGAGTGACTTCCATCGAGCCCTGGATTTATTGCCACTCTCGAATATTGAAGAATTGATTGCCTGGCTGCACGATGCCAGATTGAATGGAAACCAGGTATTTATTATGGGTAATGGTGGCAGTGCTGCCACGGCTTCCCATTTTGTGTGTGATTTGGCGAAATCAACCCGCCGACCTGGCTGGCCAAATTTTCGGGTGATTGGCTTGACGGATAATGTAGCCATCATTTCCGCATACGCCAACGATGAAGGTTATGAGAATATCTTTTCAAACCAGCTTGCCAGTTTTGTGCGCCCGCAGGATATCGTTATTGCAATTTCCGGAAGTGGAAATTCACGCAATGTCCTGCGTGCAATTGAATTGGCTCGCAGCTGTGGAGCGAAAACAGTTGCCCTCACCGGGTTTGATGGAGGCATGCTTGGAAGAATTGTCCATCTAAATGTGTACATTCCATGCAACCGGATGGAAATCGTCGAAGATATCCACTTGATGATCGAACATATGGTTTCCTCCGCCCTGCGGCAACTCACTGAAACCGGTAAAATTCAAATCGATGCCCAGGCTGCAGCGCCTTCCAGTCCATCACTGGCAGATCACTTATTCACCAGCTTCACCGGCATGGAATTGCCTCCCGTCTCCACAGAAAATTCGCGAGAGCTTCTCTCCAGCCTTTCCTCTGAACTGGCTGACCAGCTAAATCTTCATGATTTGTTGGTGCGGTCGATGCAGATTACACTGAACCTCGTTCAGGCTGCCAGCGGTACCATCATTGTGTTGGATGAAGTAGGAAATGTAGTGGACGGTGCCCTGGCACTTTACGGGCAGGTGGTGGAACACCCCATTCAGCGCCTGGTTGAAATTTACCACCAGGGGCTTGCCGGCTGGGTGGCACAACACAGGGAGGCGGTACTGGTTCCCAGTACTCGCGACGATCCCCGCTGGATGCAACGGGAGTATGAATACAAATCCATTGACACTCGTTCAGCAGTCAGTGTTCCCCTGATGACACAGGATCGCGTCGCGGGAGTAGTCACCCTGGTTCATCCCAAACCCGGACATTTCCGCATGGAAGACATGGCAATTCTCACCGCTGTCACCCAGATGATTTCTTACTCATTCAGGACACACGGAATTGTATCACCCCAGGATCCATCATAACGAGGGCAGAAAGCCTGGAGGAAAATGAGCAATCGCTTGGGCAAGTGTGGAAAATACGAGGAAAGGAGGCAATCTCCCCATTTCAGGGAGTTTGAGTTGATCCTTACCGCGTCCAGCGCATACCAGGATGCGCGTTCCCACCCCTGCCGCGATAGCTGCCTGCAAATCACTCAAGGCATCGCCAATGCAGATCGATCCCATCATGTCCAGGTTATGTTTTTCAGCTGCCTGGAGAAACAAGCCCGGTTTTGGTTTCCGGCACGGGCATTCCTCATCCGGTGCATGCGGGCACATGAAGGTATCGTCCACCCGACCTCCTGCCAGCTCAATCGTCTGGAGAATACGGTGATGGATCGCTTCAGCAGTTTCCATCGATATGATTCCCCTTCCCACCACCGACTGATTGGTCACTATGATGATTTTAATCGATGCGTGTGTCAATTTTGCCAGAGCTTCCAACGATCCCGGCAGAAACAAGACATCCTCCCAGCTGCGGATATAATCCGTCCGATTTTCAACAATCACTCCATCCCGGTCGAGGAATAATGCCCGATTCATATCCCCATTATAATCCACCCCCACAACAGGAAGCCGGTATTGGTGTATACATCCGGCGTCAGGCGGCATCACCCATGCGTTATTGGCTGGAACAATTCCTGTTCTGCATGGCTGGATGGGTGCCAACAGTTATCGGAATTGGTTTTAGAGCAATTCTTTACCGATTGATTCTCAAGATGGATGGCATATCAGCCATAGAAAGGAATGTCCGGTTACGTTATGCCAGCAATATCCGGCTGGGCAGGGGAGTCTACCTGGATGAGAATGTATACCTGCATGCCTGCCCGCATGGAATTGAGATTGGTGAAAACACCTTTATCATGCATGGCGCGGTCTTGCATGTCTATAACTTCCGGGGAATGCCACAATCCGGTATCAGAATTGGAAAAAACAGTCTTATTGGTGAATTTTCAGTAATCCGTGGTCAGGGCGGGGTGACCATTGGTGATCGGGTTTACACATCACCCTACACTCAAATCATGGCAGTAAATCACGTGTTTGACGATCCGGACATTCCCTTTACTTCCCAGGGAATTACCGCTGAGGGAATCATCGTCGAGGATGATGTCTGGCTGGGTTCAGGATGCATCCTCACCGATGGTGTCCATATCGGTAAAGGCGCTGTGGTTGCAGCTGGTGCTGTTGTGACCAGGGATGTCCCCCCTCACAGCATCGTGGGGGGTGTCCCGGCACATATCTTGAAAACAATCGAAAAGGGATCACCAGTCCCCATTAATCGAAAGGTGTTTTTTTGACAGGAAGAGAGGGTATCACATGACCACTGTGAGTATTGTCATTCCAGCTTATAACGAAGAAAAAGGGATTGTTGAAATCATGAATCGGGTGCTTGCTGTCCGGGATGCGCTGCAAGCAGCCGGGATTGCCGGGTTCGAATTATTGGTTGTAAATGACGGATCCCGCGATCAGACCCGAAATTTGGCTGAAGAAATCGCAGCCCAATCCCCTGACGTTCGGGTGATTTCCCATCCCATCAACCGTGGATATGGAGCTGCCCTGAAGACAGGGTTTGCACAGGCTCGCGGGGATTTAATTGGCTTTCTGGACGCTGACGGTACATACCCGCCGGAATATTTTCCCCAGCTGTGCAAAGCCGCCATTGAAGGCGCAGACCTGGTCATCGGCTCGCGCATGGCAGGGACGGATAGTAAAATGCCGGCAGTCCGGCGAATTGGCAACTGGCTGTTCGCCACTTTGTTGAGTTTGCTGGGATGGCAGCGGGTAACTGATTCTGCCAGCGGCATGCGAATTTTCAAACGCACCGCTTTGGAACGCATGTACCCATTGCCCAACGGACTTAACCTGACTCCGGTGATGAGTACCCGCGCCATTCATGAAGGATTAGTTGTGGTTGAAATCCCCATTCCTTACTCCGAACGGGTGGGGCGCTCCAAACTAAGCGCCCTGCGGGATGGGAGTGTCTTTCTGCAATCCATGATATGGACAGTAATGGCGTATAACCCGGTTCGCATCCTGGGAATTATTGGATTAACTGGAATCATTGTCGCCCTGGTGGTTGGTTTGGGGCTTGTGATTGCCCGACTGAAAGGGATCACCGCCCTCACCCCATGGGGTGTAATTGCCCTGTTCTTTGGTTTGGTCAGCGGGGTGACCGGAATCAGCATCTTTGCGTTTGGAGCAACATTTAATTATCTGGTTTCCTTGTTTTACAACCAGCATATTCGACAGGGCATTTTGGGAAAGCCTATTTTAAAACAACCACTTGAATCAAAGTTTGGATGGATCGGCTTCCTCTTCTTTTTGGCAGGATTTATCATTGCCATTATCAGCCTGATCATCGGGATTGGCAGTAATGATATCCTCCGGATGTGGTTCTATTTGGTAGGCAGTGCCCTCTTCATCCTGACCGGTGCTCAAATGATCATTTATTGGGCTCTGATGCGCGTTCTGGCGGAACTCAGCCAGCGCAACGCCAATGCTCACCATGATCTTGAAATTCAATAAAAAAATTGGGGAGGCTTGCGAATGAGTAATCATCCTGAACCTGATATCCTCCCAAACCGGGGAACAGCCCGCCTGGTGCCTGTTGGAATGGCTAACTACCCGAGCGCGGATGAAGCTGTCCGCCAGGGGATTGAACATCATCCCCAATCATCAGAAAAAGTTGATATCCTGTTGGTGAATCCACCCGCCCCGGATCGTGGAATCTGGATACGTTCCCAACATCGGGTGGGTCGCCGCTCCCGCGAGAACATGATCTGGCCGCAAGTTTCACTGGCACAAATGGCTGCCCTGCTCCACCCCACATATACCCTGAAAATCATCGATGCCATCGCTGAAAGGATGACATGGAATCAGTTTGAAAAATTACTCGACAGGTATCAGCCGGCTTATTATCTTACCCAGGTGACCGCCCCGACTTTGGAAAATGACATGTATGGTGTGTTCCTGGCGCGTTCCCGGGGGGCAAAAACCATTGCCTTTGGCACCCATGTCACACCCATGCCATTTGAAACCATGCGTGCCTATCCTGCATTGGATTTCGTCCTGGTCGGTGAACCCGATTTAACCCTTCGTGACCTTTTGGATCACCTTGAAAATCATATCGATGACCGCCCGGGAGCAATCCAGATTATGTTTGACAAGGAAAGCGGTTATCGACCCAGCCTTCAGGATGGAAAGGTGGATTTTTCTGGAATTCGCGGGCTTGCCTGGCGGCAGGGGGATCTGATTCATATCAATTCACCACGCCCTTTCATTGACATGGATGATCTTCCCATTCCCATGCATCATTTATTGCCGTTAAAAACCTATCGCATGCCGATGATGAAAGGTCCTTTCACATTTATTGTGACCAGCCGGGGTTGTAC
>CALMHE010000401.1 GCA_937863865.1 uncultured Anaerolineaceae bacterium
GGCTTTGAATATCGCCGCCATGCCCCCCAATCTGCCTGATGATATTCTGGCAAATATTTTTCGCGGCGGGGCGGAGAAAGCCCGTGAGGCGGGGGTTGTCATCGCCGGGGGGCACACCGTGCAGGACCGGGAACCCAAATACGGCTTGGTGGTTGTAGGTTTTGTCGATCCCCGCAACATCATCACCAAAACAGGCGCCCGTCCCGGCGACCGGCTGGTATTGACCAAGCCGTTGGGCTTTGGGGTGACAACCACCGCCCTCAAGCGGGAGCAGGCAAATCCGGCGGATGTGTCCGAGGTTGTTGAATGGATGACTCAACTCAATGCCGGCGCCTGCCAGCTGGCGCGTGAATTTAATCTGCGCACCGGGACGGACGTTACAGGCTACAGCCTGCTTGGGCATGGCTGGGAGATGGCATACGCCAGTGGAGTTGGTTTCCGGCTGGATTTTGACCGGATCCCGTTCGTATCCTGTGCCCGCCGGTATGCCGATGCCTGGTGCTTCCCCGGCGGCGCCAGTGACAACGCCCTCTTTTTTAACCCCCACATTCAATTTAATTCCCGCCTGGATGAAGCCAGCCGCATGCTGCTCTTCGATCCCCAAACCTCGGGCGGGTTGCTGCTGGCGGTGCCTGCGGAGCGGATCAGTGATTTTCTGGCGCGCTCTGCTGAAATTAACCAGCCAGCCTGGGAGATCGGCGAAGTGGTGGAGGGGGACAAGATTGCAGTGGAATGACCTGTCTCCTGCCTGGAAGATCTGCTGGAGTGAAGCCTGGGAAGCCTGCCGCCTGGGATGCGTGCCCGTCGGCGCCTTGATCCTGGATGCGGAGGGCAGGGAAATCAGCCGGGGGCGCAACCGGATTGGGGTGGATGCTCCAGCCGGTCAGATTGGTCACAGCGACCTGGCGCATGCAGAAATGAACGCCCTGGTCCAGGTGGACCGGCGCAGGGTGAACACCCATGCCTGCACCCTCTACACGCTGCTGGAACCCTGCCCCCTCTGCATGGGCGCCATTTACATGACCGGCATCCGTACGATAGCCTATGCCGCCCGGGACACCTTCGCCGGCAGCATCAACCTGCTGGGTGCCACACCCTATCTCTCCCGCAAAAAAATCCGCGTGATTGAACCTTTTTCACAGGTGATGGAAGCCGCGGTGACGGCATTGAATACCGCCCGTCACCTCGCTGCCGGTTTCAGTCCGGTGGACTATGCTGATCTCTACGCAGCCTGGCAGGAGCTGACCCCCGCCGGATACCGGGCGGGGCTGGAACTGTACCGGGAGGGAACCCTGGCACACTGGCAGGCGGAAAGCCAACCGGCAAATGAGGTGTACGAATCCCTGCTGAATCTCCTGGATGATCAAGCCCGGCAGATGACCCGATAATCCGGTTTTCCATCTGGATGAAATCATGTCATAATGGGTGCAAGCCTTTTGCATCCTGCCGGGGGTTTGCCCCCGGAAACCCGGTTCTGCTTTTCAGATTCCCAAACCAATGATTGAAAAACAAGGCGGACAGTACACATGGAACCCCTCACCTTCTCCTCCCGACGCTCACCGGTTTATGGT
>CALMHE010000402.1 GCA_937863865.1 uncultured Anaerolineaceae bacterium
CCCTTACGGCGTTGGAAGAGCCGGATGCTGGCGTATGCCAGACTGAGCGCCAGGACTGCCATCAGTGACGCTTCCACCGGCATTTGAATATTCGTCACCACTTTCTGATAACCAGGATCGGTGGAGCCATAGATCAAGCCAGCCATCAGCGTGATTACAAAGCCGATCAACAGAAAAATACTGTAATAATCCCGACGGCGGGGAACCGCCAATCGGCGGATATGCACAAAAAAGAGATTGATTATTGCGACCAGCAAAGCCATGCTGGAAAGGATGACTGCCCAGTCCAGCAGAATTGAACCACTGTTTTTAAGGAATGGAATGGGAAGGAAATAACCCAGAAGAATGATCAGACCCACACCCACAGCAACGGCAACAGCGAACAGGGATTTCATATGACACCTGCCAGTGAGAGAATGGCGGCAATGAGGATTGCTGCAATCACACCCAGGCGAAGCAGATCCTGGGTCTGCAGGCTGGCGGTATGGACTGGTCCGGCCTGGAGGTAGGCTGGAACCGCAAACAGTTCTTCACCGATCAGAACTTCCTGAGCTGTGGCATACAGGACCGCCTGTGCCGGCAGGGAATCGCTGGCTGCCAGGGTGAACTGTTCCTTTTGGTTGGCTGTCTCAGTCAGAAGGGCAATCTCAGGTCCAAAATTACCCAACAGGACATGGGCAAAGACAAACTCACCCTTCACCAGGGGTAAAATGCCTGCCAGGTAGGACATGGCGGTGGGACCAGCCAGCCTGCCGCGGTCAGGGTCATGCAGTTCGGGTGTATTGCTTGCACGGTACGCGGACCGCATGGTGTCCTGGCTGAGAATGGCAAGCGCTCCATCACCGCTGGTGGCGATGGGGGGTCGGTCGCTGAGTGAGTTCATGCGGGCGATACGATCCAATGCTGCCAGAGCCGCCAGGCTGGAGGCGCTGGTGGGGTTTACCAGGCTGGCTTTCCCCAATGAAACATGCAGGCGGTTGCCCTGTTCCACCGACAGACCAATGGCCCGGCGCAGGCGTTGGAAGCCGGGCATGGGGCGTAATCCTCGGATGATGCGACCGGGTTTCTGGATCAGCCAGTAGTAAATGATCGAACCGGCACTCACCAGCACCACCACCAGAGCAATCAGACTGTCCAAATTCACTCGATTTTCTCCTCACGCAGGAAGGTTGCAAATTGTCGTGCCTGGTCAGGATTTTCCAGAAGATCAGCCAGAGCCGTCCATGGCCCGGCATGGTTACTCCCCAGAAGAGGCTGACCAGCGATGACCAGTTGGGCTGCAATGATGTTTAAAGGACCTCCAGCATCCAGAAGGGCGGCTGCCATATCCTTCAGTCCCCATCGATGCAAAAAGCGTGCCCAACCTGCCCAATGCGGGTGTTCTTGCATATTTTCAGTATAGCACATTTTTCCAAGGATTAAAAATAAGTCAGCGAGTCTGGACGGATATCAGGGATGCCCAAACCACGTGGTATGACCGGGAAGTGTGCCGGCATGGGCTGCGATGGCGGCATACATTTCCTCTTCCGTCACCCAAAAGGAGGACAGTTGGGAGGCATAGGCTGCCACGGCAGCCTGCCAGGCTTTAATCCCTTCCTCCGGGATGGGCTTGGTTTCCGGCTGCCACTCCGGTTTGATCCATTCCTGAAGATTATGAATTTCTTCCGCATATGGATAGTCCGCGAAGTAATGCAGGGGTTTGCCCAGAGTTTCCACGGCGGCGCGGGTCAGCCGGTGGTCCCGGTGATTACCCAGCGAAAGTGGACAGGCAAGGTGGGCATCCCCGGGCAGATGTGATTTTATTTCTGCAACAATCTCCTGCAGCAAGGTTTGATCAACCGCACTGATGGGTGAGGAAATTTCCTCCATCGAATGAACCAGAGGTTCATTCGTGGCTGGATTTCGGCGGTAGATAATGTCGTGGAAGGGGAAGTGAACCGGGATGGCTCCGATAATTTGACATGCTGCCTGATCCTCCTCCCGGCGGATGGCAAATGCATCCCGGTCGGTTTGCCAGAGCATATGAAAAAGGTCGGCTATGGGTGTGAGAGGTCCTTCCGGTGGATCGGCTGTAAATAGAGTCCAGATTTCAACAGAGTCACCATTCCGGGTTTGCTCCCGGATGCGACCGCCGCATGAATATACGGC
>CALMHE010000403.1 GCA_937863865.1 uncultured Anaerolineaceae bacterium
CGATAAGTTATATTATCATAACCATAAATAAATAAAAAATGGCTCCTCCCCCATGGCAGAAATAACAATTAATCAAGCAATTCAATCCTATCTTGAAATTCTGGAAACTACACGCAGTAAACATACGCTGTTGACATACCGGAATGCATTAAATTATTTTTGCGATGTATTGGGAATTCATCACATTGATTTTCAAACTGATTCACTCATGAAATTAACAGAAGAAGCCATAGGCTGGCTGGCAGCTTCACTCAAAGACCTCTCCCCTGCCACTGAACAATTGTATATCACTGCCACTGCGGGATTCTATGAGTATCTGGTCGCTGAAAACATGGCTGATTTTAATCTAACCAGAATCCACCAGCTCATCCGTCACCGCACCCGCCGCCCCGGGTTGCGCCTGCCACAATTTCCTTATCACGCCATTGAACAGGTTATTATATATATGATTAATCTGATTAATAATCAGATCGATAACGAAAGTGAAAAACTCAGGCTTTTCCGCGATCGGGCATTCCTTTTAACCCTTGCTGATACTGGAATGCGTGTTCATGAAGCCTGTAATCTTCGCAGGGGTGATGTTGACTGGCAGGAAGGTCGGGCAATCATCATTGGCAAGGGAGACCGCCAGGCGGTTGTCCGCTTTTCCCAACGCAGCTTGCAGGCATTGAAAATTTATCTTTCACTCAGAGCTTCCCTGGATGGTGCATCCGGGCGTCCACTCCGATCGTTACCTGTTTTTGCCCGTCATGACAAAGGCGCCGGTAAAAAGATCAAACCAATTACCACCACAACTGGTCGAAATATCGTAGCCTACTGGGTATCTGTCATCCTGGGACCAGAAGAAGCCGGTACCATTACCCCCCATTCCTTCCGTCATTATTTTGTGACGCGCGTCCTGCATAAATCTGGCAACCTGAAATTAGCCCAGGAGTTGGCACGCCATAAGAGTATTTCTGTAACCCAACGGTATGCCCACCTATCAGACAGCGAGCTGGATCAGGGTTATTATGAGGTTTTCGAAACTAAAAATAAAGAAAACCGGTGATAAAATCAATCCCATCATAAATTAGTCTTCAAGAGCTAATTTTATCTTTTTTGATTGCTTGCCGCGTTCCTCAGTTTCCAAAATTCGTTTCCGGATGCGGAAATTTCGGGGAGTGACCTCTAATAATTCATCGTCCCCAAGATATTCGATTGCCTCATCGAGACTCATTTGCCGGGGAGGTGTCAGGCGGATTTCGATATCCTTGTTGGACGAACGCATATTGGTCAGGTGTTTTTTCTTGCAAACATTCACCACGAGGTCTTCCGGGCGTTGTGTTTCACCAACTACCATACCTTCATATACATCAACTCCCGGTCCAACAAAGAGGGATGCTCGTTCTTCTGCATTTTTCAAACCATATGTGGATGTTACTCCATCCTCCCATGCCACCACGGAGCTGCTGGTTCGTGATTGAATATGACCAGCATGAACCATATACCCATGAAGGAGGGTATTCATAATCCCCATCCCACGCGTGGCGGTCAAAAATTGATACCGGAAACCAAGCAAACCCCGGGTTGGCACAATATAGGTCAGATGAACAGACCCATCCGCCTTATTTTCCATATTTACCATCCGCCCTTTGCGGCTGCCCAGCATCTCCACGACAGTCCCAACCGTATCCTGGTGGGTATCAATATGAACTTCCTCAAAGGGTTCCAACAAATCACCATTCTCGCCCTGCCGAAGGATTGCTTCCGGTTTGGAGACCTCAAATTCATACCCCTGCCTTCGCATGGTTTCAATGAGGATTGCCAGGTGCAACTCCCCCCTGCCCGAGACCAGGAATGTGTCTGCAGATTCAGTTTCAGCCACTCGCAAGGCGACATTGTTACGTACTTCGTCCATCAATCGTTCGCGCAGCTTGCGTGAGGTCCCCCACCGTCCTTCCCTACCAGAAAATGGGGACGTGTTGACACCAAATGTCATGCGGACCGTCGGTTCTTCCACATGAATGGGTGGCAATGCCATTGGTTGATGAGGATCCGCCAGGGTTTCACCAATTCCGATTCCTTCCAAGCCGGCAATGGCGATAATTTCCCCAGCCTCAGCATGTTCCACTTCAACTTTTTCCAATCCCTGGAAAACGTACAAATAGCGGGCACGCTCCGCAACGACTTCTCCATCCGTCCTTATTCGGGACAGACTCTGATTGACATCAATTTTACCGGCGTGGATCCTGCCCACAGCAGTAACTCCGCGATAATCGTCATAACCCAGATTTGTAACCAACATTTGAAATGGAGCATCAATGTCCACGCGTGGAGCAGGAATATATGTGATGATCGTTCGAATTAGTGATTGGAGATTTTCATCAAGCTTGGGGGTTAATCCCGCCCTCCCGGTGATTCCATTTGCATATACTATTGGAAAATCTGCTTGTGCTTCCGATGCACCGAGTTCTATAAATAAATCGAAGGTCTCATTAACCGTCCTGTCCGGTTCAGCATCCTTGCGATCCATTTTATTAATGACAACGACCGCCTTATGCCCCATTTCCAACGCTTTTTTCAAAACAAATCGGGTTTGCGGCATGGGACCTTCCGCAGCATCAACCAGGAGAAGTACCCCATCCACCATATTCATCACCCGTTCCACTTCTCCGCCAAAATCAGCATGACCGGGTGTGTCGACTATATTAATTTTCACCATCTGACCAGTATCAGGATCAGGGACAATGACAGCTGTGTTCTTTGCGAGTATGGTGATTCCACGTTCACGTTCCAGGTCAATGGAATCCATCACTCGTTCCATCACTTGTTGATTTTCACGGAATACCCGTGATTGGTGCAGCAATCCATCCACTAAAGTTGTTTTACCGTGATCCACATGGGCTACAATCGCAATATTGCGTAAATCTTTTCTTTCAACCAACATTCATGCCAAATCCTCTCAGTTTCCAGCGAGAAAACCCGATAATATTACTCCAGAGATTCAATTTTGAATAGAGACCAATTTTATTGGATATAATGTCATTGAGGGATGACCACGATGAAAAAACCTGTAATCGGTCTGGTGCTTGGCGGTGGTGGAGCCAGGGGTCTGGCACATATTGGAGTCCTTAAAGTTCTGGAACAGCACAATATCCCCATTCATGTTCTTGCAGGGACCAGTATGGGTGGTCTGGTGGCGGCTGCTTTTGCCACAGGACTCAATGCCAATGAATTGGAGGAACATGCCATCCACACTTGTCAGACCCGGCAGTTAATAAAATTAATGGATATATCCCCCAGCCGGCGCGGTCTGTTGGAAGGCAACCGGGTTAAATCGCATTTATTGAACTGGCTCGGCGATAATCTATTTTTTGAAAACTTGCGAATTCCACTTTCTCTGACCGCTGTCGACCTGCACACCAGCCAGGAACACATTTTTGATCATGGACAATTATTGCCCGCCATTTTTTCAACGATTGCCGTTCCAGGTGTGTTTGCACCCGTTCCATTTGAAAATAAATTGTTGGTCGATGGAGGGGTTCTTGACAACCTTCCACTCCTCATAGCCAGAAAAATGGGCGCTGATATCTTAATCGCAGTTGATGTTCAAATTGATCCCCAACGACAACCCGTCCCCCAAACTTTACCGTCTCCATTTCATTTGCCGCGCCATATCCAAC
>CALMHE010000404.1 GCA_937863865.1 uncultured Anaerolineaceae bacterium
TCTGAAACCTCTTCCAACATATCAAAAACTGGTGAAGAAGGTACATCATGACTGAAGTCCGCCAGGTGTTTCGATATCAGGATGGGGAAAACCGATTGGATAAATTCCTGGTGTCATGCCTTCCGGATCTTTCGCGTTCACGATTACAACGTCTCATACGATCGGGATATGTCGAAATTGATCATGAGGTTGTTATAAAGTCGGGGACGGTCCTTGCTCAAGGGCAAGTGATCAGTATCCTGATCCCACCACCTGAGCCGGCAGGCATCCAACCGGAAAGCATTCCACTCGATATAGTATACGAATCCGATGATTTGATGATCGTTAATAAACCAGCAGGAATGGTAGTCCATCCGGGGGCTGGAAATTGGAGCGGGACACTGGTTCATGCCGCCCTTGCCCATGCACCTGAGTTGGAAGGTGTGGGCGGTGAGGTACGTCCGGGAATTGTTCATCGATTGGACAAGGATACATCCGGATTAATTCTGGTAGCCAAAAATGATCGAACCCATCGTTACCTCCAGGAGCAATTTAAAAATCGGTTGGTACACAAGGAATATGTTGCCCTGGTGGATGGAAATCCCCCAACTCCTATTGGAAGGATCGAAGCCCCCATCGGGCGGGATCCAGTTCACCGGAAGAAAATGGGAATTACATCACTGGAAAAAGGTCGGGAGGCAATCACTGAATACAAAGTGATGGAATCATATCCCAATCATTCCCTGATTCACGTTTATCCAATGACGGGGCGAACTCATCAAATTCGTCTTCATCTTGCTTTCCTGGAATGTCCAATTGTTGGTGATACTTTGTATGGGCGTCGGAAACCGAGTTTGCCTGTTTCCCGTCAGTTATTGCACGCCTATAAATTGTGTTTAAAATTACCTGGTGAAACGTCTGAGCGATCATTTGAAGCACCGCTCCCACAGGATATGGAAAATATCATCATCCGGTTGCGGTCATAATTTTCAGGAGGCTGGAATGAGCTGGATAGATTTACGTTCGGATACAGTGACTCGCCCGACCCCCGAAATGCGTGAAGCTATGGCTCGGGCTGAGGTTGGAGATGATGTGTATGGGGAAGATCCAACGGTCAATCGGCTTGAGGAATTGGCGGCACAAAAAATGGGTATGCAGGCAGGTATATTTTTACCTTCGGGGACCATGGGTAACCTGACTGCCGTACTTGCTCATTGTGAACGCGGTGACGAAGTACTGATGGGAAATCTTGCGCATACATTTCTAATGGAGGGCGGGGGAATTTCAGCTCTGGGTGGAATATTTGCCCACACCATTGAAAATCAACCTGATGGGACACTCCGCCTGGAGGATATTTCCAGCTCGATCAGACCTGACGATGTGCATCAACCAATCACCCGGCTGGTTATTCTGGAAAACACACATAATCGTCGCGGCGGGGTGGTCTTATCTGAACAATATACCCGGGCAGTGGGGGACCTGGCGCACAAACGGGGAATGCGCTTGCATCTGGACGGAGCGCGAATATTTAATGCAGCCACAGCCCTCAATATCCCGGTGAAACGGCTGACAATCCCGGCAGACTCAGTGACATTCTGTTTAAGCAAAGGTTTATGTGCTCCCGCGGGATCGGTTCTATGTGGATCTCATTCATTCGTTGCCAAAGCCCGCCGGATTCGCAAGATGCTTGGGGGTGGCATGAGGCAGGTGGGTATATTGGCAGCTGCAGGAATCATTGCCATTGAAAAAATGACTGAACGATTGGGAGAGGATCATTCACGGGCACAATGGTTGGCTGAAGGTTTAATCCGGTTGCCAGGAATCACATTTGAAAACATCAATTATAATCTGTACGGGAGTCACAATGAAAAAAAGGGTAATCAGTGCTAAGGGGTTTACCATTTTGGAATCGCTGATGTCGATTATGCTTGCATCCGCTTTGCTTGGTATGATCGGAACTATGTTGCTTGCTTATTATTCCGTGAAAACCCATAAAGCCAAATTGACTTTTATTTTTGATACCGCCTGTTTAATCAATGAAACCCACGTGAGCGACTGGGCTTTTTTCAGCAATGTCGAAAACATTAAAAGTCTCCTTCATCCCAATCCGGTTTGGAA
>CALMHE010000405.1 GCA_937863865.1 uncultured Anaerolineaceae bacterium
GAATGGTGTCATTTGTGGATTGGGACATGTTCACGTGGTCGTTGGGATGAACCCGGTATTCGCCCAATTTGCCACCGAGCAGGATGGTTGCCCGGTTGGCAATGACTTCGTTGGTGTTCATGTTGTGGCTGGTTCCCGCACCCGCCTGGAATGGATCAACAAGAAACTGGTCGTTCCAGTCGCCATTCATGATCTCGCCACCCGCCTGTTCAATCACCCTGGCGATATTGGGATCCAGAAGCCCCAAATCGCAATTCACTTTTGCAGCTGATGCCTTGATGGCAGCCATGGACCAGATAAAAGCACGCGAGGGCTTGAGATGGGAAACGGGAAAATTGATCACAGCCCGTATGGTTTGGGCGCCGTAGTAGGCTTCTCCAGGGACAGCAATCTCTCCCAGGGAATCACGTTCCAATCGTGTCTCATTTGCAGACATGGGATAATACCTCCTGATCCAGGCTGGGGTTGGAAAAGATCATGGAATTCAAAAGAGAGGAAGCCATCCGGACTTCCTCTCTTTTGATCTTCGTAAAAATTAGTTGTTGGCGTTGTAACCAGGACCCTCTGCAAAGAACGCCTTATTGGTTTCAATCGCAGGGGTCAGATCCACAACCTCACCCGCCTCCAGCACGCGGGTTGCTTCCAGGTGGACTGCTTCTCCATCGTGGTTGTGACCATCATATACTGTGTCGTATCCGGCAGTTCCCACAGGCTCGGAGAGATATTCGCCGCCTTTGGCTGTGTAGGCGGAAGGAACCTCATCTTCCGGGAAGATAGCTTCCCATGGGCATTCAGAGACACAGGCGCCACAGTCAATACAGGTATCTGCATCGATGTAGTACCAGGGCCATTCATCCACTGGTTTGCCAGGAACAATGCATTCCACCGGGCAGACTGTGGCACAGCCGCCATCCCGCAGGCATAAACTGGTGATTACGTGAGCCATTTCTTGTTCTCCTTTTGTTTGTTAATGGTATGGTATCAGGAATGATATTTTTGTTCAGCTTTTGTCCAATCGACCAGGTTCCACCAATTGGTCAGATATTCAGCCCGACGATTTTGATATTTGAGATAGTATGCATGTTCCCAAACATCACAGGTAAAGATGGGGTGAAAACCGGATGAAAGCGGGCATTCCTGGTTACCCGTGGAATGAATCAGGAGGGTTCCATCCGCCTTTCTACTCAACCAGGCATATCCACTGCCAAACCGGGTAAGACCAGCTTTTTCAAATTCTGCTTTAAAAGTTGCAAAATCTCCCCAAGTTGCCAGGATGGCTTTTCCCAATTCCCCTAAGGGCTCACCACCTGCATTGGGTCCCATTGATTCCCAGTAGATCATATGATTATAAACACCACCACCGTTGTTGATTACTGGCGTGCGGACATCTTCGGGGAGTTTTGCCAAATCGGATAAAATTTCCGCCAGGGTTTTTTCAAAAAATTCCGGATATTTTTCCAGGGCTTTATTGGTATTTGCCAGGTATGTGGCATGATGCTTGGTATAATGGATTTCCACCGTTCGGGCGTCAATCCATGGCTCCAATGCATCAAATGCATATGGTAATTGAGGCAGTTCAAAAGGCATCAGGTGTCCCTCCGTATGGAAATGATGAATTTGGTGGAAATTGTAGACAAAATAATTCTAGCGACCTTAGGTGGATTTGTCAAGAAAACCCTTCTTTGATTTGGCAGGCAGACTTTGAACCCATCCCCACGTCATCCAGCACAAAAATCAGCCTCCGTGGTTTTATTGATTGGCATCCTGGCGGTGTCAACGGCGTCCCTATTTATTCGGTTTGCTCAGCAGGATGCCCCATCCATAGTCATTGCTGCATACCGTCTGACACTTGCAACAGTGTTCCTGCTTCCTTTTGCCCTGCCCAGGTTCAGTGGTGAAGTCATTCGTGCCCTCAAGAAGAAGGATGTTTTCCTGATTATTCTGAGCGGCACTTTCCTGGCAATCCATTTTGCATCCTGGATTACGTCACTGGAACATACCACAGTCGCCAGTTCCGTTGTTCTGGTAACCACCACCCCGCTCTGGGTGGCAATGTTCTCAGGGTTCATTTTGAAAGAGTCCATTCCAAAATGGACCTGGCTTGGATTGGGGCTGGCGATGATTGGTGGGATTGTGGTTGGTCTTAGCTCCCAATGTGGATTTTGGGATGGGGGTTTTCAATGCCAGGATCTTGGTGGATTTTTTTCAAGCAAGAACCTTTTGGGTAATTTTCTCGCGCTCCTGGGGGCATGGATGGCAGCAGGATATTTAATATCCGGACGGAAGGTTCGTCCTAGGTTTCCCCTTCAAGTTTATGTCTTCCTGATATATGGAGTTGCATCCATCCTTTTGCTGGCAATGGTTGGTTTTCGAGGTTACTCCTTAACAGGATATGCTCCCCAGACA
>CALMHE010000406.1 GCA_937863865.1 uncultured Anaerolineaceae bacterium
GCGGTGGTAACGGATCATCAGGTCTTCCATCGAGACAAACAGGGCATGTCCCAGGTGCAGCTCGCCGGTCACATTGGCAGGTGGAATGGAAATGACAAACGGCTTTTGATCGGGATCAAAGCCGGGCTGGTTTGGGTCATTGGAGGGGGCAAAAAAGCCGTTCTCCTCCCACCAGTGATAAATCCGCTCTTCCACCGCATTGAAATCATATGCTTTGGGTAATTCAGTCATGGATAACTCCTGTTAAAAATTCAATCCTGCCCGCCGGATAGAAATTCCAGCCATTCGGGCAGCCGTTTGCGAAAATCATGTGGCAGCGAGTGCCCCAGCCCGGCATATTCCTCCAACCGATGCGGCAGGGAATGCTGCTCAAGGAATGTCGTAATTTGATGGGCGGCATCCCACCAGCGCTTGTCGGCGCTGCCGATGATGACAACGCCGCGCGGGCTGACAGCCCGCGCAGACACCTCCAACTCATCCACCGACATCAAGGCTGGAGCTGCTGCCAGGAAACCGCAGACCGGAATGCGTTTTTGGAACGCCACCCGGATACACATGCCTCCCCCCTGGGAGATGCCCCCAATGACGATCCTGCCGGCATTGCAGCCGGTCTCGGCGCAGATTTCCATCACCTGGCGGGTGATCTCCTCGCCCGCCAGGGCTTTATCATCCCAGCAATAACCATTGGGGGCGCAAATTTGTGAGGATTGCAGCAATGCAACCACCCAGCCGCTTTTTTCCGCCGAACCCCACAATTCTGCATTCTGATCCGCATTACCCCCCCAGCCATGGAGAACCACCAGCAAAGGAGCGCCCATGCCGCCTGAGGCTGGTAATATCAACCTGCGCCCCGGTTGGCTGGTTTTTTGAGCATTATGCCAATGTTCCCGGCAGCGGTCAACCACTGCCTCAAAGCGGGGATTTCCCTGCAGGGAGGTTAAATCCGCATCATGGCGCAGCATGGGCTCCCCCCACCAGGCTCCCTCCGCCAGCCCGGATTCGAGGGCATCAACCGCCTCCCCGGGACGGTTCAACAGCGCCAGCAGGCATGCCCTCCAAAAAGGGAAGCGGTTCTGTTGTTCAGTGTAACGGGATTTTCCCCACTCCACCAGTTCAAGCGCGGCGGCATAATGATTCGAGTTATATAGAGCCATCATCCGTTCGTGAAACTCACCAAAATCCATGTCGGGGAAAGGTTTCATATCATTCACCTGTCAGCTTGTTCATTAAAGAAAAATCCCTTCATCCGCAAGAGGACGAAGGGCAGCTTCGCGGTACCACCTCTCTTCGCCGGATTTGCTCTCCGGCGCACTCATCCCGGACCATCATCCGGGGCTCGCTGTAACGGGCTCACCCGTGCTGTTCTACTCACCGGTTGGGGTTTTCTTCAGCAGCTCTGCCAAACGACTTCAATCCCGGGATTACTGTGGAAGTTTTCAGCCTGGACTTCCTTCTCTGTCAGCGGACCGCGAATTTACTACTTTTGGCGGGCACCTGATATGCAGGTTGACTTATTATACGACCCGCAGGCGGTGCGTGTCAATCCCCCCGGTCGAAACTGCCTGTCTTAGGAAGCATCCGAAAAAACAGAACCTGGCTGCACCCATCCCCGGCAGGAAGGTCGTAAAATCTCCTGATAGTATTTGAGACTGATTTTCGTTAAAATAGTATTGAAAGCATTCCAAAGTGCAATGGAGGTTCTTATGTTATTCACCGTCCGGCACATTCTGCAAATTAAAGGTTCCGACATCTGGTCCATCTCGCCCGAAGCCACAGTGTATGATGCCCTGCGCTTGATGTCCGACAAGGATATCGGCGCATTGATGGTGATTGAAGATGACCATTTGATTGGCATCATCAGCGAAAGGGACTACGCCCGCAAAATCATCCTGCAGGGTAAAACCTCAAGGGAGACAAAGGTGCGGGAGATCATGTCACCCATCGAGTACACCATTCATCCCGAACAGACGATTGACGAGTGCATGGATCTGATGACCCGCAAGCGTCTGCGTCACCTGCCGGTGATGGAAGGGGATCACCTGCTGGGTGTCGTTTCAATCGGCGACGTGGTGTACAGCATCATCACGCGGCAGCGACGCACCATCCGCAAATATGAAAGCATGAAGCCGGGAGAGCGCGAGAGCTGATTCTCCCGCCCAATCATGCTGAAAGCCCGTTACCGCCGCATTCTCTGGTTCTTTACCCGCGTCCTGGTCAGCCTGTTGTTCTGGGAAACCATCATCCCGTTTATCGGTTTACGGCGCCTTACCCGCCGCAGCCGACCTGAACGGCTGCGAAAAATAGCCGCGTCCTTCCGCCAGCTTGCCATCGAAATGAGCGGGGTGATGATCAAAGTTGGTCAGTTCATGTCAGCCCGTCTGGATGTACTGCCGCACGAAATAACGGATGAGCTTTCCGGTTTGCAGGATGAAGTCCGGCCTGAACCGGTGGAAGTCATCCGCACCGTGATTGAAGCTGAGTTTCAAAAGCCGCTGGAGGAAGTATTTGAGGATTTCAATCCCCAGCCCATGGCTGCCGCATCCATCGGTCAGGTGCATACCGCCCATCTGCGCATGCCATCCGGCGAATGCCTGAATGTGGTGGTGAAAGTTCAGCGCCCGGACATTCCCAAAATTGTCGGGGTGGATCTATCCGCATTGCAGACCGTGGCGCGCCTGGTTCAGCATTACCCGGCTGTTCGTAAACATGTGAATGCACCGCGTCTGCTGGAGGAATTCAGCCGCTCCTTGATGGAAGAGATTGACTACATCCATGAAGGGAAAAATGCCGAACGCTTTGCCCAAAATTTCAAAGACCGCCCGGAAGTACGCGTCCCGACCGTCCACTGGAGCCACACCACAACCCGCGTCCTCACCCTGGAAAATGTCTATTCCATCAAAATAACCGACAATGCCGGACTGGATGCCGCAGGTGTGGATCGTGCAGCAGTGGCGGATACGCTGATTGATATTTACCTCAAACAAATATTCGAGGATTATTACTTCCACGCCGATCCCCATCCCGGCAACCTTTTTGTCCTGCCCACCTCCCCGCCCAATCCCCTGACCGGAAAGGCTTCCTGCCGGATCGTATTTGTGGATTTTGGAATGACCGGCACCCTGCCCCCCAATCTGCAAACCGGCTTGCGGGAAGTACTGATCGCCATCGGCATGAAGGATGCCCCCCGGCTGATCAGAGCCTACCAGACAATGGAATTGCTGCTTCCCAATGCCGACCTGCGTCTGCTGGAGAAAGCCACCAACAAGGTGTTCCAGCGCTTTTGGGGCAAAAGCACTTCGGATATGATGAGCATGCACCACCGCGAAGCTTTGGAATTTGTGGAGGAATTCAGCGATATTGTTTTTGAAATGCCCTTCCAGGCACCGGAAAACATGGTCCTGCTGGCACGCTGCCTGGGCATCCTCTCCGGCATCTGTTCCGGTCTGAATCCGGATTTCAATGTCTGGACGAGTATTGCACCCTATGCCCAAAAATTGGTGCGGGCTGAAACTGGCAGCGGTTGGCAATTCTGGCTGGACGAGGTGATTAAAACCCTCACAACCCTGGTCTCCCTGCCACGCAAAGCTGATAACTTCATTCAGCGGGTGGAGGAGGGGGAAATTGAGGTGCGCACCCCCGAACTGCGGCGGGAACTGCACCGTCTGGAGCGTTCGAACCGCAGGATTGCCCTGGCAATCGTCTTCGCAGCCTGCCTGCTGGGCGCCACCCAATTTTACCTGGCTGGAGACCTGCTTTTGGCTGGCAGTCTGGGAGGTCTGGCTGCTCTTGTTTTATTGTGGCTCTTGTTGAGCCGGTAATTCAAGCTGTCATTCCGAAGAACCGCTCAATCCATTCCTGTCAGTCCTCTCCCAGCAGCTTTTCCAACCGGTCCACCAGACCTGCCAGCGAGGCAAACGCCGCCTCAACCGGCTGGGGTTGAGTCAGGTCCACCCCGGCTTGCTGCAGGGCTTCCAGCGGGTAGCGCGAGCCGCCCGACTTGAGGAAATCCAAATAGCGTTCCGCTGCTCCGGGCTCCCCGGAGGTGACACCCTGCGAAAGGGCATGCGCCCCGGAAATGCCGGTGGCATATTGATACACGTAATAATTCATATACATGTGCAGGAACTGCGCCCAGGTGATGCCGATCCGCTGGTGGTCATATTCAACCTCCCCGCCGTATCCTTCCTGGAAATAATCCGCCAGGATGTCAATCAAAATATCAGCGTTAAGCGGAGCGCCCCGCTCAATCCGGGTGTGCACTTCCAGTTCAAAGCGCGCCAGCGTGGGCATGATGAAGAAGTAGCGATGATAGTTCGACATCGCTTCTTCAATCAGGGCAATCTGAAATTGCGGGTCGGTTTGTGTGCGCATCATATAATTGCGAACCGTCGCCTGGTTGAAATTGGACGCCACCTCGGCGACAAACAGCCCGTAACGGCTGTAGAGAAAACGTTGATTTGTCCGTGAATAGTAGGAGTGCATTGAATGCCCCAGCTCGTGCGCCAGGGTTGAAAAACTAAACAAATCATCCGCATAGGACATCATGATAAAGGGGTTGGTTCCAAACGAACCGCTGGAAAAAGCTCCCTCGCGCTTGCCGCGGTTGCGGGCACGGTCCACCCAGCGTTCTTCCAGGCAGCCGCGCCGTATGATGGAGACATACTCTTCACCCAACGGAGCCATGCCCTCACAGATCCAATCCACCGCCTGGTGGAAGGGCACAACTGGCTTGGAATTAGTCAGCGGGGCTTTGATGTCATACACACCAAAGCTTTCCAGCCCCAGCGCCTTGCGGCGGATGCGCCAGTAACGGTGCCAGGTGGGTAGATTTTTGCGAAATACTTCAATTAAATTATGAAAGACCTCCACCGGCACATTGTTTGGTTCCAGTGAAGCATGCAGGGATGATGAATAGTGGCGGGCGCGGGCAAAAAATACATCCTGCTTGAATGCTGTGATCAGGATGGAGGCGGATGTGTTTTTGAACGCCAGGTAGCCGTCTGAATAATTCTGCCAGCTGGAGCGCCGTACCTGCCGGTCCGGATGAGTCAACAGCGAGCCAATGCTCGATTGACCGATCTCCAGTTCGCTGCCGGTTGAATCGATGGCGGGTTGAAATTTCAGGTCGGCGTTGGTCAGCATATTGAAACTGGAAAATGCCCCCGAGAAGGGATCGCCGGACAGCGCCAGTACTTCCTCAACATCCGTCGAACGCACATGCGGACTGCGCTTTTCCAGCCGGTCCACATACTGGGCAAAGAACGCCAGGTCTGGATGGGTTTGCATCCATTCCTTGAGGGTGGCAAAGCCAATCGCCATCAGCTCGGGGTCAAAAAATGCCATTGCCGCACCAACCCGGGCGCCAAGACTGCGCGATTGCCCGGCGCGGGCTGTGGCAGCCTGGTCAAAGGTATCCACCGAAGAGGCATTGCTGGCGTAAACCATCACCTTGCCAAGCAGGGTTCCAACCTGTTCCAGTGTTTGGATCACCTTAAGAAGCACATCCGGTCCTTCAGCCAGACGCCCCTGGAACGCCGCCAGTTCGGGCAGCAGACCTTCCAGTTTGCGGCAGGCAGCCTCCCATTCAGCGGGTGCGGTAAAAATCGATTCAAGCTCCCAGGTTTCCTCAACCGGGATATCTGCGCGGGCAGGTAGTTGAGCAGCTGTTGTCATAGGTTCTATCTCCTGTGAATGGTGGGATGAAGTGGGTGTACCAGGCTGAGTATATCAAATCCGCCCTCATCCGGCAAACGCCATAACAGAAAATAGAAGCTCCTCGCTGAGCAGAATTTAACTTCCCAGGGGAGGGGATAAAAGCTTATTCGTTGCTTTTGATACACTTCGTCGATGTCAGGCGGGCTTCCCTGGCTGGCAAGCAACACAACACAGATCCACATCCATGGTGGAATATGAGGCAATCCTCTTTTTTCAGGCGGGGTGCTATTCCCAGCGAAATGTTTTTAACGAAATGAGCACTCCTGCAATCAACATCACTGCCAGCACACCGGCATTCAGCAGGTGTCGTCCCCAACTCTCGCCAATCCACAACCCACGCAGCAGGTTGACCACATAGGTCAGCGGCAGGAAAGAAGAAATCTTCAAGACCGCGGCAGGCATCAGTTCACGCGGCCAGCCTGCGCCAGAAAAGATCAACATCGGATACATCAAAACCATTGCAACGATCTGGGCGGTGCGCGCTGTGGGCATGGTTCCTGCCAGGACAAAACCAATCCCGAAGAAACTCAAGCTGCAGAAGGTGAAACCAGCAGCCAGGCTAAATGCGTTGCCGGTGAACTGCACATGATAAATCAGCTTCCCGGCAATCATGAGTAAAAGCACTCCCAGCGCAGTCATTACAAAAACGACAATCACCTGTGCCGCCATGATCATGAATGGGCTAGCCGGTGTAGTTCGCAAGCGGCGCAGGATACCATTCTCTCTGTAGGTCGCCATTGTGATGGTTACGGGCATCAGTCCAACCATGCCGATGACCATGCCGGTAAAGGCGGGTATCAAAGCGCCAATCGCTGCCTCGGTACTATCTGTGCCCGGCACAGGTTTTGTCCCATAGATGGTGCCAAAGATGAGCAGCATCAACAGCGGGAAAATCAGTGTAAAAAAGGCGCTGGCCGGTTCACGTAAAAATAATTTTGCTTCAACCCAAGTCATTTTCAACAGGCTTTTCATTTTCGCCTCACTCTCGCATCTCCCGACCGGTCAGGCTCAGGAAAACATCTTCCAGGTTTGGCTGCTCAGTACGCAAGTCGTGGAAGGAGATCTGTTGACTGCCAAGCAGGTTAACCACTTCGCTCACCAATGGAACTTGCCGAACATTTCCCGCATGGATTGTTACACGGTCGCCCTGCACTTCAATGCGGGTGCCTGCTGAAAGGGCGGCGGTGAATGCCGGGGGCAGGGTCCCATCCACACTGAAGATGACGCGTTCCTCTGCTCCCAGGCTGCTGATCAAATTCGCAGGTGTATCAAGCGCCACAATCTTTCCATGATCAAGAATGGCGATCCGGTCACAAAGCTTTTCTGCTTCTTCCATGAAGTGTGTGGTCAGGAGGATCGTCTTCCCATGGGTGCGGATCTCACGCACCAGGTCCCAGATGGTATGGCGGGCTTGCGGATCAAGACCGGTGGTCAATTCGTCGAGGAAGACCAACTGCGGATCCGGGAGGAGGGCAAGAGCTATAAAGAGGCGTTGTTTCTGTCCGCCGGAAAGTTTCGAAAAAGCCGTGTTCCGTTTTTCATTCAATCCCAATTGAACAAGCAGTTCCTTCCAGTTTACCGGCTTCGGATAGAATGAGGCGTACAGGTCAAGCGCCTCCCACACCTTAATCCGATCCGGTAAATTGGATTGCTGCAATTGCATCCCGGCACGCAGGCGTAACGTTTGGCTGTCGTGCTGCGGGTCCACGCCAAGTACACGAACCATTCCCCGGTCAGGTTTACGCAACCCTTCCAGGCATTCGATCGTGGTTGTTTTTCCAGCACCGTTCGGTCCGACCATCCCAAAGATTTCACCTTCCCCCACAGTGAATGAGATATCCTCCACGGCGACGGTCGCACCATAGGTTTTGTGAAGTCCCTGTACTTGCACAATGGCATCCATTCTTCCTCACTTACTTTTCAAGATCGCTTCCAGAGCCGCCACATGTTCCTTGAACACTTTTCGCCCGGTATCGGTGGCAGCGATGTATGTGCGCGGTTTACGTTCCACAAAAGTTTTGTTCATTGCGATGTAACCGGCTTCTTCCAGTTTGCGTAAGTGTGCGCCGAGGTTGCCATCGGAGACCTGGAGCAGGTCGCGCAAGTAGGTGAAATCCACTTCGTCGCCTGCATCCAGCGTCATCAATACAGCCATGACGCGCAAACGGACAGGTTGATGAATGGTTTCGTTCAGTTCCATCATGGCTCACCACCTGAAGCGGATGTATAAACCAAGGGCAATCATGACGCCTCCTCCAAGCAGACCCATCCATAAGTAGAACCAACCAGGCGCAAAGAAGTAACCGATCAAGGCTACCATTACGACTGGCACCGTCCACCAGGTGGCGGAGAAGGAGAGCAAAAGCCCCATGCCCATTTGCCCGATCATTGCAAGGAGGATGACGAGCATGGTGATCTGCTTTCCATCCGCGGGATGGGCAACCACAATGGCAGCTATGGCAAAGAGAGCCAGCAGCATCCAGAAAATTGCGATGCGTTTCCCCATGATGGCAGAATAGGTGATGCGGATACGTTTTCCTGTACGAAGCCCCATGAAGATGGCAAGGGTGCTGCCAACAATGCTTGTCACAATCCAAATCCAGACGACAAGGGGAGCGGTAAAGAATTGCGTGGCGGTAAAACCGATCAACCAGACGATACCGGTGGCGATAAGTGAGATGGATGTGCCTCCAGCAGCGATCGAGTGCCGGGTCTTTTGGGTGACGTTATGGATGGAAGCCAGGGCTTCCTCAGCTTCTTTGGGAGATAAATTCATACTCTTCTCCATTTTCAGAGTACTTTGTATTATAGAGTAGTCTACATCATTTTGTAAGGGTTGTCAAGATACCTTCAACCCTGCTCAATCCACCTTACGAACTGGAAATAACGTAATGAGGGTGTTAAAAAAACAACTCCCATTTCTTGCGGATTGGGAGTTGATGTTAAATAAAAAAAGTCTCTTGGCAATGACCTACTCTCCCAGGAGGTCGCCCTCCAAGTACCATCGGCGCTGACAACCTTAACGACCGGGTTCGGGATGAGACCGGGTGTACCATTGTCGCACAAATCACCAAGAGACTTAATTTATTATCGAATTAGCATGCAGACACACCCAGGAAAGAGTGCCGAATTCCCCGCACCACATGAGGAAGCCCTCGGTCATTAGTACGGCTTAGCTGAGCGCATTGCTACGCTTACACACGCCGCCTATCAAGCAGGTAGTCTACCTGCGACCTTACTCCCTTAGCGGGAAAACAGGGATCTAATCTTGAGGCAAGTTTCCCGCTTAGATGCTTTCAGCGGTTATCTCTGCCTGACGTTGGCTACCCAGCAATGCCGTTGGCACGACAACTGGCACACCAGAGGTCAGTCCACCCCGGTCCTCTCGTACTAGGGGCAGCTCCTCTCAAATCCCTTACGCCCACAGCGGATAGAGACCGACCTGTCTCACGACGGTCTGAACCCAGCTCGCGTACCGCTTTAACGGGCGAACAGCCCGACCCTTGGGACCTTATCCAGCCCCAGGATGCGATGAGCCGACATCGAGGTGCCGAG
>CALMHE010000407.1 GCA_937863865.1 uncultured Anaerolineaceae bacterium
GGTGGAGGGTCGGAACCCACGGGTGATGTCCCCGGCGATCAGGGCGCCGGTGCCGGGGTCGCACAGCAGGGGCTGGTCGATCACAGCGCGGCCGGTGTCGAGGGCGTCGCGTAGCCAGGTGGTGGGGACCAGGGTGGGCCCGTATTTTTTTCCCGCTTTTGCGGGCATCGCCTTCAGCAACAACGAATTCCGCTGGTCACCCCGTTTAAGGCGCGAGGACGGACTTATACGGATGGTGCCGGGCATGGGAACGCGCGCCGTGGACCGCGTCGGCAGCGATTACCCCCGCCTGGTGGCACTCAGCCATCCCACCCTGCAGCCGGATGATGATCCGCGTGCCATCCGCTATTACTCGCAGAAGGAGGTCGATTTGATCGACCTGCAGGCAAACGCGGTGTGCACCGTGCCGATCCGCCAGGTGATCACCCCGGACTATCCCCCGCTGCGCTACATGGTGCAGGTGGACGAGGACGGCGCCCTGCTGACCCCGCGGGGGCGCCTGATGCAGGGGGACCTGGGGCGGATTGCCATCACCTATGATGAAATGCTGCGGCGCACCGGCTTTGCCCCGCAGATGCGCCAGGTTTTGCACCTGCTGGAGGAGCATGTCCAGTCGGCGGTGGATGTGGAGTTCTGCGTCCGCCTGGCGGACCTGGAGGGCGGGCGCCCCCGGGCGGTGATCTCGCTGCTGCAATGCCGACCGCAGGCGTTCCTCAAGTCCGGGCGCAGGGTGGAGCTGCCCCGCGGTCTGCCGCCGGAGCGCATCATCTTCTCCACCCGCTTTGTGGTGCCGCAGGGCTACCTGACGGGTATCCGCTATGTGCTGTTCGTCAGCCCGGAGGAGTACTTCTCCCTGCCGGATGCCAATGCCCAGCGCGAACTGACCCTTGCCATTTCCAGGCTGAATGCAGCCCTCCAGGATGAGGAGTATCTGGCGGTGGGACCCGGACGCTGGGGCACCACCAATCCCGACCTGGGGGTGTATGTCAGCTATGCGGATATCTTCAACGCCGGGGCACTGGTGGAGTTGTCCGGTCCGGGGATTGGTCCCGCACCGGAGCCCTCGCTGGGGACGCATTTCTTTCAGGACCTGATGGAGGCGCAGATTTTTCCGCTGGCAATCTCACTGGATGACCCCGCCACTTCCTTTAATAAGCAATTCTTCTATGAGACGCCGTCGTGCCTGGGGAAATTTTTGGAGGTGCCGCCCGCCCTGGCGGACTGCCTGCGCCTGGTGGAGGTCAGCCGCTTTGCGCCGGGCTGCCACCTGGAGGTGGTGATGGATGACGAAGCCGGCATGGCGGTGGCATACTTGAGCCCGGATTAATTATTGGGAGACGCAAGGGCGGAGTCAATCCCGCCCGTCCTTGTGAAACTGGGTCCGGTAGAGGCTGGCGTACAAGCCGCCCTCCTCCAACAGCCGGGCATGCGTGCCCTGCTCCACAATCCTGCCGCGGTCGATGACGAGGATTAAGTCCGCCGCCAGGATGGTGCTGAGACGGTGGGCGATGACAATGCTGGTGCGCTGCGCCATCACCCGGCTGAGGGCATCCTGGATGAGCGCCTCGGATTCGCTGTCGAGGCTGCTGGTGGCTTCATCCAGCACCAGAATGCGCGGGTTCTTGAGAATCACCCGCGCCAGGGCAATCCGCTGCTTCTCCCCCCCGCTCAGGCGGTAACCGCGCTCGCCGACAATCGTATCGTAGCCTTCGGGCAGCCCCTGGATAAAGTCGTGGATGTTCGCCACCCGGCAGGCTTCCTCCAGCTCCGCCTGGGCGGCATCCAGCCGGGCGTACTGCAAATTGGTGCGGATGGTGTCGTGGAACAGGTAGGTCTCCTGCGTCACCATGCCCACCTGGTTGGAGAGTGATTCCAGCGTCACATCGCGCAGGTCGTGCCCGTCCATGCGGATGTTGCCGGAACTGGGGTCGTACAGCCGCGGGATGAGATAGGTGAGGGTGGTCTTGCCGGCTCCGCTGGGACCCACCAATGCCACCAGCTGACCCGGCTTTGCCGTAAAGCTGATGCCGTCCAGTGCAATCCGGCGCGCCTGGCTGCGGCGGGTTTCCTCTTCTTTTTCCTCCTCGTGTTCGGCGGATTCGCCCGACAGAACCGCGGTGACATTATCCATGCTGCCGTAGCGGTGCACATCGCTCAGCAGGCTTTCGTCCCCGCTCTCGTATTGAAAGATCACGTTCTCAAATTTTATCTCACCGCGGATATCCTCCAGACGGACGGCATCCGGTTTTTCGGGCAGTTCCACCGGCAGGTCAATCACTTCAAAGACGCGCTCAAAGCTGACCATCGAGGTGGCAAATTCCACCGGCGCATTGGAAAGCCCCTGCAGCGCCGAGTAGAGGCTGTGCAGGTATGACACAATCGCCACGATGGTGCCGATGGTGAAGGCGCCCTGGATGACAAAATAACCGCCCAATCCGTAAACCAGGGCGGTGCCCACCGCGCTGATCAAGCCGATGATTGCCATGAAAATCGAGCCGGTCATCGCCCGCTGGACGCCCAGGTCGCGGACCTGCGCCGCCCGCTGACCGAAGCGGTCCACCTCCAGGCGGCTGCGTCCAAACAGCTTGACCAGCAGCGCCCCGCCGATGTTGAGGGTTTCGTTCATCATGGCATTCATGCGGGCATTGGCTTCCATCTGGCGGCGCGCCATGTCCCGCAGGCGGCTGCCCAGCAGGCGTGCCGCCAGGATGAAAAGCGGCAGGATCGCCACGCTGATCAGGGTCAGGCGCCATTCCAGGGTCAGCATCACCACCAGCACGGCAGCCACCTGCACAATTTGGGTGATGATTCCCACGATGGTGGAACTGATGGCATTCTGCGCCCCGACCACGTCGTTGTTCAGGCGGCTCATCAGCTCGCCCACCTTGGTGTTGGTGAAGAAGCGCAGCGACATGCGCTGCAGGTTGGCATACAGCTCCAGGCGCAGGTCGTAAATCACGCCCTCGCCGATGCGGGAGTTGACGCGCCGCTGGGCAACGTTCAGGATGCCGTTAACAGCCGGGATGAGCAGCAGCGCCAGCGAAAGCCACACCAGGCGCGGCAGGTTGCCGGCGGGGATGGTCTTGTCGATCATATCCCGCAGGATGAGCGGCGTCAGCAGCATCAAGCCCGTGCTGGCAAGAATTAGAAACAGCATGGCAGCCATCAGCAGGCGGTAGGGTCTGGCGTACTTGAAGACCCGCTGCAGCAGCTGCCGGGTGATTTTCGGTTTCTCGTCGGGGGAGTTGATCATCCCGTGCAAGCCCAGGTGTGCTCTCATGGTGTTCCCTTCCAGTGAATTGGAATGCCTCCATTATGCCATTATTTGAGGGGCTGTCCAGCCGGTTCATTGATGAAACGCGGATTCACCTTTGGGTCTGCACTGGATGCCCTGGCAGGCTCCCCCCCCCGCTGGCGGTGCTGTGGGAGCGGTTTGGTTACAGGTACAAAGAAAAAATGGGAATAATTCCTATATTTACCATCTTATGAGGAAATTAACTGGTAAATTTTAGAGATTTGAGGATAATGAAAATGTATTGGATCGATTAATAAAAAATTAATTCGAGAGTCTGATCTGCATAATACCAAATGTCGAAATCATTACTTTAAATAAAGAAAAGAGCAAGGTAATTGACGAAGAAATATTTAATCGTGAGTAAGAATCTACTTCACTAACTTAAATTTGCGATTCTTTGTTACCCAGGTAGATGAGGGGTGATATTGGATCGCAGGAGGTGATCATGGGAAAAAAAACAAAAATTCCTTTAGAACAAGCTTGGGACAATTGGAGGAATTGCTTGAAGGGGGATGATCCCAATTCAATACTACAACAAATCACATTAGCGATTTGGGATACTGCCATTTTTCGGATTATTTTCGAGGGTAGGAAGTTGTATGTCGAGCAGAATCCGCAATCTCCTAAAATAAGTGGATTCCTTCATAGTTTTATTGATCGCAATTATTTTTTAGTACAGTGTGCATTTATTCGCCGTTTAACTGATAAGTCAAGTCTTACTGGAAATCTAGGAGTATATTCGTTACGTGCTTTGATAGACGATATGAGGGAATATAAAACTGAGTTTACACGGGAGGAATATTTAAGATTAAGAAATATGGCTTATGATTATTCAGAGATTAGAAAAAAAGAGGAAGAATTTTTTAGAAATCAACACCAAGGAACAGTTTTTTTTGTTCCGAGCGAGTTTGATTGGCAATCCATTGAGGAAGCTCATCAAATATTTGATCGCCTAGCTGGTGTGTCATCGGCTAGCAGAGAACCCAGTGATCTAGTTGCTGACCAAGTGTTTATCAGGCTTCAAGAAAGATTATCTTATTGTTTGCATATAAAAAAGTATGTAGATAAATATTTTGCCCATTCCGCTTCCCCGGAAAGTCGTTCAACTTATTTAGAATCTGAAATTTCTTTAAACCAACTTTGGGAAGCTCAAAAGATACTTTTTGAGGTCGCCGAATTCATTTCTATTGTTCTCTTTTCACAAAGTAATATGGCTTTGGCTATTGAAAATCCTGGTTTTTTTGAATTTTGGGATGTTCCATTAGTTGGTGAAAATTCTATTTATCTAGTCAGGAGCACATTAGAAAATTATCGAAAAGAAACCGAGAACTGGAATGCCAATAATATTTGGCAATGGATTGAGGAAAAATAGATTTCATCGGCTATTTTTAAATCCAAAATAAAACAAACCGTCCCAATCTGCTGTGCAACAAAAAAAGCGATCTTCAAGGATAGTGGTATGACCTGCAACCCCGCCATACACCACCGCCGCTCCATCCGCCTGAAGGATTATGATTACAGGCAGGCGGGGGCGTATTTTGTCACCATCTGCACCCGGGGGCAGGAATGTTTATTTGGGGAAATCGTGAATGGTGAAATGATCTGCAACGAAATGGGAATGATTGTGCAGGTTGAATGGGAAAAAACCGCCGCAATCCGGTCGGAAATCGAATTGGATGAATTTGTGGTCATGCCAAATCATTTTCACGGCATCATTTGGATTGTGGACGATTGTTGGGGTACGGCGCCTGGTAGGGGCACGGCGCGCCGTGCCCCTACGGATCATGCCCCAATCCATGAACAATTCGGTAAACCTGTTGCCGGGTCGATCCCAACCATCGTGCGCGCGTTTAAATCGGCTGTAACCCGGCACATCAACATTGCCCGCAATACACCCGGTGTACCTGTCTGGCAGCGTAATTATTACGAACATATCATCCGCAACGAAAAATCGTATCTGAAAATCGCCCAATACATCCGCAACAACCCAACCCAATGGGAATTAGACAATTTGTACCCGGGGGATAAACGATGATCCTTAACGAATCCGAAATCGAATAAATCACTCCCAATCCGCTGCAAGGCGGTAATGGCGATATTCAAGGATAGCGGTATGACCTGCTACCCCGCCATACACCACCGCCGCAATCCGGTCGGAAATCGAATTGGGTGAATTTGTGGTCATGCCAAATCATTTTCACGGCATCATTTGGATTGTGGACGATGGTGGTAGGGGCACGGCGCGCCGTGCCCCTACCAC
>CALMHE010000408.1 GCA_937863865.1 uncultured Anaerolineaceae bacterium
GGGAGCGGATGGAACTGTGGGCGCCAACAAGAACTCCATCAAGATCATTGGTGAAGAAACTGAATATGGTGCACAGGGTTACTTCGTGTTTGACTCAAAGAAATCCGGCTCGGTCACCATTTCCCACCTGCGATTTGGACCCCGCCAGATCCGTGCTCCTTATTTGATTGGTCCCGGCGATGCAAATTTCGTTGCCTGTCACCAATTTAACTTCCTGGAACGGCTGGATATCCTTAAATATGCCGCATCGGGCAGCGTCTTCCTGCTGAACAGCATCTATGGACCGGACGAAGTCTGGGATAAACTACCCATGGAAGTTCAGACCGCCATTCTTGACAAGAAAATCCACTTTTATGTAATTGACGCCTACGAAGTGGCGCAGAAGACCGGCATGGGTGGGCGCATTAATACCATCATGCAGACCTGCTTCTTTGCCATTAGTGGTGTGCTGCCCCGGGACGAGGCAATCGCACAAATCAAGAAGAGCATCAAGAAGACCTACGGCAAGCGTGGTGAGTCGGTTGTACAGCGTAATTTCCAGGCTGTTGACCAGACATTGGAAAACCTCTACGAGGTCAAGGTGCCCGGCAAGGTGACCAGTAATTTCACCCGCCGTGCCCCGGTGCCCGCTGAAGCCCCTGAGTTTGTCCGCGAAGTTCTGGGTCAAATGATCAGCTACAATGGCGACGATGTTCCCGTCAGCGCCATGCCGGTGGATGGCACCTTCCCCACCGCAACCGCCCGCTGGGAGAAACGCAATATCACTCTCGAAATTCCTGCCTGGGATCCCGGTGTCTGCATCCAGTGCGGCAAGTGTGCCTTCGTTTGCCCGCATGCTGCGATTCGCATTAAGGTCTACGATCCGGCGATTCTTAAGAACGCCCCGGCAACTTTCAAATCCACCGATGCCAAGTTCAAGGAATTCCCTGGCATGAAATATACCGTCCAGGTGGCACCCGAAGACTGCACCGGCTGTGGTTTATGTGTGGAAACCTGCCCAGCCAAGAACAAGGCTCAGCCGGAATTGAAAGCCATCAACTTGACATCCCAGCCGCCCATCCGTGAAAGCGAACGCGATAACTGGAACTTCTTCTTTGATATACCGGAAGCTGACCGTACCGCCTTCCAGCCGACCAATGTCAAGAATTCCCAGCTTCTGGAACCATTGTTTGAGTTCTCCGGTGCATGCGCAGGCTGTGGTGAAACCCCTTACCTTAAGTTGATCTCACAACTCTTTGGTGAGCGCTCTGTTGTGGCAAATGCCACGGGATGTTCCTCAATTTATGGCGCAAACCTTCCCACCACTCCCTGGGCGTTAAACAAGGAAGGCCGCGGACCGGCATGGTCGAATTCGTTGTTTGAGGACAATGCTGAATTTGGTTTGGGTATGCGGCTGACGCTGGACAAACGCATGGAATTTGCCCACGAACTGCTGGCTGAATTGACTGGTGAACTGGGTGAAGACTTCACCGCTGAACTCATCAACGCAGACCAGAGCACCGAGGCTGGCATTATTGCCCAGCGCGAACGGGTTAAAGAACTGCGTAACAGACTGGCGAAAAGCGTCAATCCACGCGCCCGCTACCTGGATGATATTGCTGATATCCTGGTTCGCAAGAGCGTCTGGATCATCGGCGGTGATGGCTGGGCGTATGATATTGGTTATGGCGGTCTGGATCATGTTCTGGCTTCGGGTCGGAATGTGAATATCCTGGTTTTGGATACTGAAGTCTACTCCAATACCGGTGGTCAGGCTTCCAAGTCCACCCCCCGGGCAGCAGTCGCCAAATTTGCCGCCAATGGCAAGGGTCTGCCCAAGAAGGACCTGGGTATGATTGCAATGGCGTATGGTTACATCTACGTTGCGCGCGTTGCACTGGGCGCCAATGATGCCCAAACCCTTAAAGCCTTCCTGGAAGCGGATGCCTACCCGGGTCCATCCTTGATCATTGCCTACAGCCACTGCATTGCCCATGGAATTGACATGCGCAAGGGTCTTGACCAACAAAGACTGGCTGTCCAATCCGGAATCTGGCCGTTGTACCGCTACAACCCTGCTCTTATTGACGAGGGCAAGAATCCGCTGATGATTGACAGCAAGGATCCCACGGTTTCAGTACAGGATTATGCTTACAACGAGAATCGTTATCGCATGTTGGTACAGAGTGACGAAACCCGTGCTGAAATGCTGATGAAACAGGCACGCGAAGATGTTGCCCGCCGTTGGGAGCTCTACAAGCAGATGGCTTCCATGTCCTACAAGTCGGATGAGGAATAATCGTCCAAATCCAACAAGTGGATTAGGTTATAAATTTTCTTCCCCTGCCAGCCTGGCAGGGGAAGAATTTTAATGTGTTGGGGGAGGAAATTATTAAACAAACTCCCCGGATGGGGAGTCTGTTTGGTTATGCTCAAGATAAGAAATGATGCCTATTCCATGTCAGGGGCGTTTTCACTCATTCGGCGATGGCGATAGACAATTCGACCGCGGGTCAAGTCGTAAGGGGACATTTCCACGCGCACCCGGTCACCCAAAAGGATGCGGATGTAATACTTCCGCATTCTCCCTGATAAGTAAGCCAGCACAGTATGACCGTTATCCAGGCGAACACGGAATTGGGTCGCCGGCAGGGCTTCCACAATGACACCTTCCACCTGAATTTTCTCTTCTTCTTTTGCCATGGTACCTCCTTTCAAAGAACGGCAAACACCCAGTGGAGCGGAGAATTGAGCGGTTTATTCTCCACCGCGGGTGTACTGGCGGCGCTTGATTCGGCGAATGGCTTTCTTCTTCTCCACTCGGCGTAACTCGCTCTTGGAGATGAACCATCGCTTGCGACGCACAGTGCTCAGGACGCCGCTCTTTACGATCTTCTTTCGAAACCGCTTCAGCAGTTGATCCTGGCTTTCATTTTGGCGCAATACGACTATCGGCAATTCTCTCACCTCCCTTCTAAAAAGGGACTAAAAAACTCGGCTGCTTGTACAGAATGCAGCCGAGCCGGTTGGCGAAGGGGATGGTGTCGAGATCCTCGGAAGCATTCGGTGCATTCACCTCTCATAAAAGTTCATGCTGCCTGCCCCAAACAAGCCGGGGCTTGAGCGGTTTTTATTATACCTCGAATTAATGTGGATTGGAAGAGGAAAGACTGACTTCACCGATTTTCAGACTGGAAGAGTACGGTATAATCCAAATACTCCGCCTGAAGCGGATGGATTTTATCATGAAGAAAATATTCCCCCTGTTATTCCTGTTTACACTCCTGCTATCCAGCTGCAACCTGCCCAGGCAAGGCACCATTACTGGCACACCGACTGTTAAAATGGCTGCCGTTACACCATCCCCCACAATTCAACCATCTCCCACCCCGACCCCCACACCCTTGCCGGCAGTCCGCATCCAACAGGGGGATGAGTCGTTATTGAACGGAGATTACCAGCCTGCCTTGGAGCAATATCAGGCAGCCTTAAATTCCACCCAGGACGATTTGACCCAGGCAGCTTCGCTGTTGGGGATGGGTCGGGCGTACACAGCAGCTGGCAATTGGATTGCCGCAGTTCCACCGCTTGAAAAAGTGGTCACAGAATTTGGACAAACACCGTCAGCGGCACCGGCTTCATACCTGCTGGCGGAATGCCATATAGCCAATGGGAACTACAATCAGGCAGCCGCCATGTATGAAAAGTACATCAAACTTCGTCCAGGCGTGCTGGATGCCATGATGTATGAGAAACGCGGGCTTGCATTGGAAGCCGGGGGGGATTATTCCAATGCCATCTCCGCCTACCAGGCAGCCATTGATGCCTCTCCAAACAGTGATACTGCGGATTTACAGACCCGGATTGGTAAAAATTACATTGCCCTCAATGATTATCAAAATGCCATTCGCACGTTCATCGCCCTATATGATGCCACCAATAATGATTACATAAAAGCCCGGGCAAACCTTTTTGCCGGGCAGGCTTACATGGCTTTGGGACTCTCGGACCAGGCATTTGCCCGCTACCAGGATTCAGTCAATAATTACCCGCGTGCTTTTGACAGCTATACCGCCCTGGTGGAATTGGTCAACGCCGGGCAGCCGGTGGATGAACTCAACCGCGGACTGGTGGATTACTTTGCCGGAATGTATGGACCTGCCATTGAAGCTTTCAATCGTTATCTCGAGGCTGGGGGGGTGGATGGCGGCACAGCGCTTTACTACCTGGCGCAATGCCAGCGTGCCAACGGTTATTACAATGCCGCAATTGACGATTGGGAAGCTCTCATCCAAAATTATCCGGACCATCGGTTTTATGCCGCTGCCTGGGAGGATGTTGCGGACACCCAATGGTACTACTTGAATGATTACACGGCTGGTTCCAAAATGCTGCTGGATTTTGTGGCTCTTCATTCCGGTGCAACGGAAGCACCTGATTACTTGTACCAGGCGGGGCGCATCCTGGAGCGCGGCGGATACCTGACCCAGGCTGCGGATGTCTGGGCGCGGATTATCGATGAATACCCATCATCGGAGGATGCCTATCCGGGACTGTTTCTCAGTGGATTAACTTATTACCGGCTGGGGAATTACGACCAGTCTCTTCTCACATTTCAACGTTTGCTTGTTCTTGCAGGAGATGTGGAGGATCAGGCGCGTGCCTGGCTCTGGATTGGCAAGAACAAATCCATACGCGGGGATCTTGCTGGTGCCCAGGCGGCATGGCAGGAGGCAGCCCGGGTTGATCCGACAGGATATTACGGGGAACGTTCATTCGAGTTGTTGGATGGGAAGGAACCATTCCAGGGAGTTGCCGATTATAACCTCACTTATGATCTGGAAGCTGAACGCTTCCAGGCTGAAACCTGGATGTACGCCACTTTTGCCATTTCCCGGGAGATCTCCCTGACGGGTTTGGCTGATCTGGCGTCCAATCCGTACTATATCAAGGCAAGTGCGCTTTGGGAACTGGGCTTGTATGTTTCCGCCAGGTCTGAGTTTGAAAACCTGCGTCTGGAAGTCAAGGATGACCCAATTTCCACCTACCGGCTGATGAATGATTTCTTGGAGCGCGGCATCAATCGATCAGCCATCCTGGCTTGTCACCGGATCCTGACATTGGCTGGCAAGGATGATGAAATCTCGCTGACAGTTCCCAGATATTTCAATCACATCCGTTATGGCGTTTATTATCCAAACATTATCCTGCCGGCGGCTCAGGCGGAAGGTCTCGACCCATTGCTTCTGCTCAGTCTTATCCGGCAGGAGAGTCTGTTTGAGGGGTTTGCAGAATCCACTGCAGGCGCTCGTGGTCCAATGCAAATTATGCCTACCACCGGTCAGGAGATTGTAAATTCCATGAGTTGGCCTGCGAACTACTCATCGGCTGATTTGTACCGTCCTTCCATTAATATTCCGCTGGGGGCGCGTTATCTTTCCCGCCAGATCACTTATTTCAATGGGGAAATTTACACCGCCCTGGCGGCGTACAATGGTGGTCCGGGAAATGCCACATCCTGGCGCGACCTTTCGGGCAGTGATCCGGATTTATTCCTTGAGACCATCCGTTATGAGGAAA
>CALMHE010000409.1 GCA_937863865.1 uncultured Anaerolineaceae bacterium
TCGGAGGGCAGATCATGTTTGGTTTTCTTTGAGGTGAAATTAATGATCATTAAGACGGCAAACAATCCCAATATCCCAATGATCGACCAGATGGACTCAATTTCCATAATATCTCCCATAAAGCTTATTGATTGACGACGTCCCAGGTTATAACCTGGAAAGAAGGACACCGACCATCGCCTTCCGGCTGTGAAATATTTTGTGTATAGTATAATTATCTCATAAAAATATGGGGGTAATCCATATTTTAATCTTGACAATGTAGGACAAATTAATTTAAAATTGCTGCTTGTATCTCAAATTAAAAATGGTTATCATATATACAAGTAGATCAGAATTGCCCCCAATTCCTTACTCGTTATTCATAATCCACCCACACATCCATCCGAACAAGAAAGTGAGTCACCTATGGATATCATCAAAGTGAAAGCCAACTCACGTACAGCCGCTGTTGCGGGGGCTATTGCGGGAGTGATTCGCGAGCACAAGCATGCTGAAGTGCAGGCGATTGGCGCCGGGGCGGTCAATCAATCGGTTAAGGCAATAGTGCTTGCGAAAAGCTATCTGGCTGAAGAGGGAATTCACATATGCTGCATTCCCGAATTCGTTGATGTGGAAATTGACGGCAAGGTGCGTACTGCAATCAAATTAGTCGTAGAGCCGCGTTAACCCAACCTGGGAAAAAATCCCGTTCCAGCTTTTCACGCCGGCAGCTGTATGATCCGGTGCCGGATAAATCTGTGCTTATCGTCCCCAAATCAACAGGCTGCCGTCTGAAGCAGCGGAAGCCAGCCATTTTCCATCGGGGGAGAATGTTAATCCGGTAATTGATTCCAACGATGTTGTGAGCGTGCCCTGCAACTCCAGCGAAAGGGCATCCCAAATCCATACATCACCGCCCACTGCCGCGATCAGCAGTAAGCCGTCGGGTGAAAAAGCCAGGCTGTTGATATAGCTGGTGGCAGGAATACGGGCGATTTCATTGCCGCTCCAGGCATCCCACAGGAAGATGAGGGGGACAAATTCGTTGTTTACCATGCCCCCGGCGGCAGTTGCCAGTCTTTTTCCATCCGGATCGATTGCCTCGGCGGAGATGAAATCCTCGTGCAGGAGCGGTGCACCCAGGTCGCCGGTCTGGATGTCCATCACCTGGGCGTGGGCGCGTGACACCCAGACCAGCCGCATGCCGGAAACGAATTTGAAATGGAAGACGGGTGCGGCGGTCTCAAAACCGGGCAGTGTCCAGACCAGGCTGCCATCATCCACCTGGTAAATTTTGGCAAGAATTTCATTTTCCCAATCCGCCATTGCCAGGTAGAGTCCATCCGGCGAGAAGGAAACCATCGGATATTCAGCGCCGGAGTGGGTCAGGGTGTGCAGGACTTCGCCCGTGCGGGCATCCACCAGGTCCACGGTTTGTTGATCGGCATAGCGCACCAGGGTGTGCCCGTCAGGGGAGAAATCCAGCACAGGTTGTTCAGCAGGAGGGGTGTAGCGCAGGATTTCGGTCCAATCACCGGTGGAGAAGAGGATACTGTCCCCGGGGGCTGCCAGGGCAATCAAGCCGCTGCCATCCGCCAGCCAGATGGGGCGGAAGTAGCCCTCACCCGGATGCAGGGTGGTGCGCAGATGAAAGATGCCGGCGTCCTGGGGCGGCAGGCTGGGGACAGGTGTAAAGGTAGGCGCCCGGGTGGGGGTCGGTTCAGGCGTGGCGGTGGGGGGCAGGCTGGTCGCCGTGGGGGTGG
>CALMHE010000410.1 GCA_937863865.1 uncultured Anaerolineaceae bacterium
GGTCACCCGCGTTATAAGGTCACTTCGGGCGATATTTTGTTGGATGGGGAAAGTATTTTAGACCTCACTACGGATCAACGGGCAAACAGGGGACTCTTTCTGGCTTTTCAATACCCGGTCTCGATTACCGGCGTGACTTTGGCAAATTTTTTGCGCGTGGCTATAAATTCAAAATTAAAAGCTTCGGATCCGGATTCCAAGGGCTTGTCGCTGGTTGCCTTCAGGAAAGCGATGAAGTCGAAGATGGATTTCCTGGGAATGGATTATTCCTTTGCCGCGCGCTACCTGAACGAGGGCTTTTCTGGTGGGGAGAAGAAACGCGCTGAAATCCTGCAGTTGGCAATGCTGGAGCCCAAGTTCGCGGTTCTTGACGAGACCGACAGCGGTTTGGATATCGACGCGGTTCGAATCGTTTCGGAGGGAGTCAATTCACTGGTGGGTGAGAACCTCGGTGTTCTGGTCATTACGCACTATCAGCGCATGTTGAACTTCCTCAAACCGGACTTTGTGCATATCATGTACCAGGGAAAGATCGTTGAAACGGGTCAGGCAGAACTGGCGCTCAGGCTTGAAGAAAGCGGTTACGACTGGATCCGCGAGGTCTACGGAGAGTCTGGAAGCAGCAATGAGTGAAGCCAGTGGCAGCGACTTCCTGAACGATCTGGGCAGGGAGTATCAGTACGGGTTCCATGATCCGGAAAGGTCCGCGTATAAAAGCCAAAAAGGCTTATCCGAAGCGGTAGTTCGGCAAATCTCAGCGTATAAAGAAGAGCCGGAGTGGATGCTCGAATTCCGCCTGAAGGCGTACCGCCATTACATTCAGCGTCCGATGCCCACATGGGGACCGGACCTGAGCGGTTTGGACCTGGAAAGCATCTACTATTACGTTCGTCCCGAGGAGATTGACCAGAAATCCTGGGAGGACGTGCCGGACACGATCAAATCAACGTTCGATAAACTGGGTATTCCCGAAGCTGAGCAGAAGTATCTCGCCGGTGTTGGCGCGCAGTATGATTCGGAGATGGTCTACCACAACATACAGGAAGCTCTTGCGAAGCAAGGTGTCATCTTCCTTAGCATCGAAAACGGGCTCAAGCAGCATCCGGACCTCTTCCGGGAATACTTTTCCACCGTTGTTCCGATCCAGGATAACAAATTCGCCGCCCTCAACAGCGCGGTGTGGTCGGGTGGTTCTTTTGTTTACGTCCCCAAAGGCGTCAAGGTTGACCTGCCGCTGCAGGCATATTTCCGCCTGAACAACGCCAGTATGGGGCAGTTTGAGCGCTCGCTGATCATCGCCGATGAAGGCTCCCAGGTTCATTACGTGGAGGGCTGTACTGCGCCGACCTATACCACGGAATCTTTCCACAGCGGCGTGATCGAGATCATCGTCAAGAAAGGCGCCAGGGTGCGCTACACGACCATCCAAAATTGGTCTTCGAATGTCTATAACCTGGTGACTCAACGCGCGTCGGTCTGGGAGAACGGGACGATGGAATGGGTGGATGCCAATCTGGGCTCGAAGGTGACCATGAAGTACCCAGCCTGTTACCTGCGCGGAGAAGGCGCTCGCGGCGAGATGCTTTCGGTGGCTTTCGCGGGCTCGGGGCAGGTTCAGGATGCTGGCGCGAAGATGGTCCACTTTGCCGATAACACCAGCAGCAAAATCACATCCAAGTCGATTTCGCGAGGGAACGGGCAGAGCTCTTACCGGGGACTGGTGAAAGTGGCTCGCGGACTTAAGAACATCAAGTCGAACGTTGTTTGCGACGCGCTCCTGCTCGACCCGCAATCGCGTTCGGATACTTACCCGACCATCGACAGCGGCTCGAAAGATGTGAACATCGGGCATGAAGCCACGGTCAGCAAAATTGGCGAAGAACAGCTTTTTTACCTCAACAGCCGCGGACTCAGTAACGAAGAAGCAACGACGATGGTCGTTTCAGGCTTCATTGAGCCTTTGGTGAAAGAACTACCAATGGAATACGCGGTCGAGATGAACCGCCTGGTTCAATTGCAGATGGTTGGATCGGTAGGGTAGACGCATGCATGATCCGCAAGTGACTTACCGTTCCATTTTCGGCATCGACCAGGATCCTCCTCAGTGGAAGTCAGCATTTGAAGAGGCGAACGCGGGGCTGCCTTCCGGACTGGCGGAAGCCTTTGAAAGGGCATGGCAAAACGCGCAATCCCTGCCTCTGCCGCATGTCAAAGCTGAAAAGTGGCGTTGGCTGGACTTCTCGCAACTTAGGCTGGCTGACGCGCGGGTTTGCACTCGTCCAGCTCTGAAACTGGATGTGGCATCTCAGCCGGACGAGGGAGAACTGCCGGGGGCTTGCGCGATTCCGAGGGGATTGATCATTACCACGCTCAGCGAAGCCATCGAGCAGCATCCGGATCTGGTAGCGCGTTTGTTGGAACACGCCAACAAGCACAGCCCTGAGAAATTTCAGGCGCTGACTGGAGCTTTGGCAAGAGAAGGCTTGTTTGTTTATGTTCCCAAGGGCGTTAAAGTGGACCTGCCTCTTCAGGCTTATTTCCGATTAAATGTTGCGAATATCGGTCAGTTTGAGCGCTCCATCATCATCGCAGATGAAGGTTCACAGGTTCACTATGTGGAAGGCTGTACGGCACCCCAATACACGACGGACTCATTCCACAGCGGAGTGATTGAAATATTCGTCAGGAAAGGCGCTCGTGTGCGCTATACAACAATCCAAAACTGGTCAACGAATGTTTACAATCTGGTCACCCAACGGGCGAGAGTGGAAGAAGATGGACTTATGGAGTGGGTGGATTGTAACCTGGGTTCGAAAGTAACCATGAAATATCCATCCTGCTACCTGATGGGACCTGGTGCGCGGGGAGAAATCCTATCCATGGCATTTGCAGGACCGGGTCAAACTCAGGATGCAGGAGGAAAAATTATTCATTTTGCTTCCAATACCAGCAGCAAGATCACCTCGAAATCCATCAGCAAAGGGGGGGGACGCTCTTCTTATCGTGGATTGGTGAAAGTCTACGAAGGCGCTGAGGGTGTGCGATCAAATGTGGTATGCGATGCCTTGATTTTGGATCCGGAATCCCGTTCCGACACCTACCCATACATCGAGGTTGGAGAACAGGATGTGACCGTGGGGCATGAGGCGACGGTATCCAAGGTTGGAGAAGAACAATTGTTTTATTTGATGAGCCGGGGGTTAAGTGAAGAAGAATCCACAACCATGGTGGTGTCCGGATTTATCGAACCACTGGTCAAGGAGCTGCCCATGGAGTATGCTGTGGAAATGAACCGGCTGATTCAGCTGCAGATGGAAGGTGCAGTGGGATGAGGAAGGGAGAAACAATATTTCCATGACGAGCGAAACGCCACATGTGGTTGTGCGGACACGCCGACCGGAATCGAAACCAAAGCAATTCCATTTTACGGATGAAGATGTTCGCAGGGATGTTCCAGTTGAGCTGCTGGAATACCGTATGGATGCCTGTAAAGCTTATCGCGAATTGGATCTACCGGATACACGACAGGAAGCCTGGCGGAGGACTGACTTGCGTCACCTCGATGTGGAAGGGTTCCAGATCAGCAATGGAAGACAACAGGACCCCATTCCGCCGGAACTATTAAAACCACTGGCAAATGAACTTCATGGAGGGCAATTGCTTCTCTCGCCTGCTGGAATGGAAGGTTTTTTACTGCCGGAACTGGTGGATCGGGGAGTGGTTTTTGAAGATTTGCTTGCCGCTGAACGAAACCATGGTGATTTACTCACACGCCTGGTCGGAAAAACCCTTAATGCCAGCGACGAAAAATTCAGCGCCATGGCAGCAGCATTTGCCAATACCGGATTGTTACTGTATATCCCGAAGGGAGTTCACGTTACACAACCTCTACATAGCATCCTCTGGATGCCAGGAGAGGGACAGGCATTTTTTTCACACGTGATTATCTGGCTGGAAGAAGGATCCTCGGCGACATTTGTCTATGAGATTTCTTCACCCCAGACGGATTCCGGTCAGGTGCTGCATGCGGGGATTGTTGAAGTGCATCTTGGAACGGGCGCGCAGCTTCAGTTTGTGGAATTGCAATCATTAGGTGAAAATGTTTGGAACTTCACTCATGAGCGTGCCCGGGTGGGTCGGGATGCACATTTGGATTGGTTTTTCGGAGCGATTGGTGGTCATTTAACCAAAAATTTCACCGACCTGGACCTCGTGGAAAATGGCGCTGTGGGAAAAATGTCAGGATTTTATTTTACCGAACATGATCAGCACCTGGATTATGACTCCCAGCAAAACCATCTGGCTCCTTATACAACCAGTGACCTGTTGTTCAAGGGGGCATTAATTGATAACAGCCGAGCTGTATGGCAGGGGATGGTTTATGTGGCTCCGGGAGCAGTTAAAGCGGATGGCTATCAGGCAAATCGTAATCTTCTTCTCAGTCGGAAAGCCAGGGCGGATTCCATACCGGGTCTGGAAATTCTGGCGGATGATGTACGTTGCAGCCATGGAGCCACGGTAAGCAAGGTGGATGAAAACCAGGTGTTTTATTTGAAAACCCGTGGCATTCCAAAAGTGGAAGCGGAACAATTGATTGTTGAGGGTTTCTTTGATCAGATCATGCAAAGAATTCCATTTGCAGGCGTGCGTGAACGATTTCAACAGGCAATTCATGAAAAGATGAATCGGTACCGCTCTTAAGATGGTTTATGCTATGATTTAATGAATTGGAAATATTTTTGAAAAGAATGTGGAGTGGCGTGTATGGCATCAGTACCTTTTATGAAACCCCCTTTGCCTGAATTGAACTATGAGGTTGGGGATACAGTGGAAGTGTTTTGCGACCATGATAAAAATGGGCAGCGTATTCGCGGATGGCTGAGGGGGATTGTCGTCCAGGTGGATGTAAAAATGGTCGCTGTACAATTCCGCAGCGATGTGTTTTTAACCGATGGCTGGATGGTTCCTGATCATATCCTATGGTTCCCACAGGATTCAAACAACATCCGGATGCCGCTCCGTCGCCAGGGAAGAAAAGAACTTCCCAGGGCATATTAAAATCGAAAAAGTGGAATTATCAATGAAACCCCTGGATGTCCATCAAATACGCAGTGATTTTCCAATTCTTGAGCGGGAAATTCGCCCGGGTTATCCGCTTGTCTACCTGGATTCCACAGCAACATCACAAAAACCCCGGCAGGTACTGGAGGCAATGGATCAATATTACCGGTGGTCCAATGCCAACATCCACCGGGGAGTTCATACACTGGCTGAAGAAGCAACTGCCATGTATGAAGATGCCAGGGCAAAAGTGGCTCGTTTTATCGGGGTTAAGGATGCCCATGAAATCATCTTCACCCGAAACACAACCGAGTCAATCAATCTTGTGTCATATACCTGGGCGAGAGCCAACCTTCAAGCCGGAGACGTCATCATCCTGACGGAGATGGAACATCATTCCAATCTGGTTCCCTGGCAAATTCTTGCCCAGGAGAAACAAATTCAATTGGAATTCATCCCGGTCACTGATGAGGGTTTACTGGACCTGGATGTGTACCAACGTCTGCTTGATCAAAAACCCAAACTGGTGGCATTCACTCACATGTCCAATGTCTTGGGAACCATCAATCCAGCCGGAAAAATTATTCAAATGGCTCATCAAGCTGGTGCGGTGACCCTGGTGGATGCAGCCCAATCTGTACCGCATCTGCCAGTCGATGTTACGGATTTACAGGCTGATTTTCTGGCGTTTTCGGCGCATAAAATGTGCGGTCCGACGGGGAGCGGTGTTTTGTTTGGGCGGGCTGAATTATTGGAGAAAATGCCTCCCTTCCTCGGCGGCGGGGATATGATCCGCAAGGTTACCTTGCGTAATTTTTCTTCAAACAACATTCCTCACAAATTTGAAGCCGGTACTCCGAGTGTGGCGGAGGTGATAGGTTTGGGGGCGGCAGTGGATTACCTGCAAACAATCGGGATGGATGCAATTGCAGCCCATGAACATCAGATCATTTCATATGCCCTGGAACAATTGGCTCTGGTACCCGGTATCCGGGTGATTGGTCCGGCGGCTGAATTAAAAGGCGGGGTGGCTGCTTTTACCATGGATGTGGCACATCCACATGACATTGCACAAATTCTGGATACAATGGGTATCGCAGTGCGCGCCGGTCATCATTGTGCCATGCCGCTCCATGACAAGTATCACATTCCAGCCACAACCCGTGCCAGTTTTTATCTTTACAATACAAAAGAAGAGGTCGATCGCCTGATCCAGGGATTGGAACGGGTTCGATCCATCTTTGGGTAAATATCATGGATGACATGTATCGTGAAGTAATCATTGATCATTATAAGAATCCAGGCTACCGGGGGACACTTGATCCACATGATATCAGTTTTGAGGATGAAAACCCGTTGTGTGGTGATCATATCCGGAT
>CALMHE010000411.1 GCA_937863865.1 uncultured Anaerolineaceae bacterium
GTTTCCACATAACCCCGATCCATGGCTTCCTTGCGGATGCCATCGAGGTACCGTTTGACCCCGGGGAATTGTTGGAAATATGCTTTGACAAATTCTTCCGCTTCACCCAGGGTGAGGTCGGTCGTCCGGCTGAGCCCAAAAGCGCTCATGCCATAGATCAATCCAAAATTAATGGCTTTCGCATGGCGGCGCTGCTCCTTGCTGACCTGCTGGAGCGGCACATTGTAAATCGCAGAAGCGGTGGCGGCATGAATGTCCTGACCGTTGCGGAAGGCATTCAGCATGGCTTCATCATTGGACATCACGGCGACAATACGCAGTTCAATCTGGGAGTAATCCACCGAGAGAAGGAGATGATCCGGCTTTGCGATAAATCCGCAGCGAACCTGGCGTCCCAAGTCTGTCCGGGTGGGAATGTTTTGTAAATTCGGGTTGGAGGATGCCAGCCTGCCGGTGACCGAACCGGTCTGGTTGTACGATGTATGAACCCGACCGGTAGCCGGGTTCACTTGCCGCGGCAGAGCTTCCAGGTAGGTGGAGCGCAACTTGGCAAGCTCGCGATATTCCAGGATTAAATCCACCACCTGATGGTGACCGCGCAATTCCTCCAGGACGCCGGCTGAAGTGGAATAATGTCCGCTGCTGGTCTTTTTTCTCCGGTCAGGCGGTTCGAGGTGCAGGGTTTCAAATAATACTTTGGAGAGTTGTTGGGTCGAGTTCAAATTGAAAGCATACCCGACAGAATTGTGAATATCCCGTTCAATCTCGACAGTGCGCTGCTGCAGATCGGAGGACATTTTCTCCAGGAAAGGCACATCCAGCGCCACACCGGTGCGTTCCATCATTGCCAAAATGGAGACCAATGGCATTTCCATTTCCCGCATCAATTGGCGGGCATGGTGTTCCTCCAGCCGCGTCTCCATCAAGGGACGCAAACGCAAAGTAACCTCGGCATCCGCAGCGGCGTAGGGAGCAGCCCGCTCAATTGGAACCTCCGCCATGCTGATCTGCGATTTACCCTTGCCGATCAATTCCTCAATATGAGTCATGGAGATGCCCAGGTAGTCGTATGCCATATCCTTCAATCCCAGGCTGTGGGAGCCGGGATCGATCAGCCATTCCGCAAGCATGGTGTCAAAGGTTAATGGATCTGCCTTCAAGCCATGTCGTGCCAGGATGATGTAGTCATATTTCAGGTTATGCCCGACCTTTTCGATGGATGGGTTGGTCATTGGACCGTGCAGGGCTTCAATGACTTGCTCCAATGGAAGTTGGGATGCGTCGTGCTGGTATCCGATGGGAATATAATATCCATTCCCTGGGGCAATTGCCAGCGAAATACCCACCAGAGCAGCCTGCATCGGGTCGGTTGAAGTGGTTTCGGTATCAAAAGCAATTGCGGGGGCGGTTTCCAGCAGGGATGCCAGTTCAGCCAAATCACCAGGGGTGCGGACGATGTGGGTCTGCAGACCTGATGAAGAATCAGCGATACCCACACGCCGGATCTCCTCGCCAAACAGGGAAAGTTGTTGATGAGGAATGGGCTGGGAAGGTCTGATTCGATGCAGCCGACCGATGAGAGTTCGAAATTCCAATTGCTGGAATATCTTTTCCGCAGCCGGAATATCAAGCCGGCTCGTCTGAGCCTGCTCCAGATCAAGCGAGATGGCAACATCGGTGTGGATTTGGGCGAGCTGGTGACTGAGATAAGCCGACTCACGCCCCGCTTCCAGCCTGCTGCGCACCCGGGTGGGAATCTCTAAAAGATGATTATAAATATCATCCAGCGTGTCATACTGGGTTAACAGCGATATGGCTGTTTTTTCGCCGACCCCTGGAACTCCAGGAATATTGTCAGAGTTGTCACCGACCAGTGCCTTATAATCCACAATCTGATCAGGGCGCACCCCGATGGTTTTGAATACATCATCGGGTGTGAAATCTCGCGCTTCGGATAGTTTACTGCCTGCCAGGTTTACCCAGATGCGATCCGTAACCAGTTGCAGCAAATCACGATCACCGGTAATAATTTTGACCGCTAGACCATGTTC
>CALMHE010000412.1 GCA_937863865.1 uncultured Anaerolineaceae bacterium
AGGCGGGTCTGCTCCAGGCTGCCGTTGAAGCGTTCCACGGCGCAGGCTTGCACGGCTTCATCCAGCATGCGGCTGGCATTGGCGGCGTCAAACTGGACAGTGGACATGGATCAAGCTCCTTATCCTGTCAGGGCAGATTCAAACCGGGTTTGGCATGAAACAAATTACTTGTGCCCGTTCCCACCCAACGCTTCCCAGATGGGCAGGGGGCGTTCATACCCCGCCAGCTTCAAGCCGGTGAGGGCGGCGGTGTTCAAATCCATGGCACGCAAATCCTCGGTGGTCAGATCCACAATGTTTGAGTGCCCTGACAGCATGGTGAGGATCTTGAGTTCCTCGGCGCAGGCGTGGATGAAATTCGCCACCTTCTGCCCGCCTTCCACCGGGTCCAGCCGGGCGCGCAGCTCCGGCTTGGGGCTGGTGATGCCGTAAGGGCAGTTACCCTTCTGGCAGGCATAACAGACGCGGCAGCCGAGTGCAATTTCCGCCGCCGAGCCAAAGCCGACGGCGTCCGCACCCAGCGCCAGGCACTTGTAGGCGTCCAGCCCATTGCGGATGCCGCCCAAGGCAATCAGCTTCACCTTGTGGTGCACACTGTAATCCTTCAGCGCCTGCACCGCCGGTGGGATGCAGGCAATGGTTGGAATGCCCACTCCCTGGGTGACAATATCCGGCGAGCAGCCCGTGCCGCCCACCAGACCATCCAGGCTGATGGCATCGGCTCCGGCTTCAATGCACGCCGCCACATCCGCATAGGGTCGCGAGGGACCCAGCTTGAAGAGAATCGGGTATTGATAATGGGTCACATCCCGCAGGAATGCAACCATGTGCTTCATGTCCTCCAGTGACTGCACGTCGTAATAGCGGCAGGGGCTGAGGGTATCCGAGCCGACGGGCACACCCCGCACGCGGGCGACATCCTCGGTGACCTTTGCGCCCAGCAGGTGACCGCCCATGCCGGGCTTGGCACCCTGACCGATCTTGATCTCCACGGCATCACCCGAGTTGACATAATCCACCGAGACGCCCCAGCGCCCGGTTGACCATTGGATGATGACATAGCCGCCCGGCTCCCACTTCCGGCGTGTCTGGTCGCGGTCGGTGAAGCCATGCGACAGCCAGGCTTCCTCCGGCAGCAGACCGCCCTCGCCGGTGTTCGTTGCCATGCCGGTCATGGCGGCGCCGATGGCAAGCGCCATCTTGGCTTCCTTGGAGAGAGCCCCAAAAGACATGGCGGCAAAGACAAACGGCACCTTGAGCACCATCGGTTTCTCACAGGTATCCGCCCCGATGACCACCTGCATGTCGCACTCCTCGCGGTACTTGTCCAGCGGGGAGGCGGAGGCAATCTGGCTGGGGACAACCGTGATCATGTCGAAATTGGGTGTCTGACCGGTGGTGCCGAAGCCGCGCAGCAGGTATTCCCCGGTGAGAGCCTTGGCATGCACCTCCTCAACGGCGGCAAATGTCCACGGATAACGGGTGTAATATTCCGGTTCCGCCGGGTTGATGCGGATGGCGTTGACCGGGCAAAATTCCGAGCAGATTCGGCAGCCGACACAGGCATTGAAGTTCACCACATTCATCTCACCGGTGCGGGCATCCAGGGCGTACACCCCGTGCGGGCAGACATCCGCACAGGTGGCGCACTTGCCGGGCATCTGCGAATTGACGCAGATTTCACGATTGACGCTGACACAAAATGCACCTACGATTGTCATGGTTGTCTCCTTTACTTGTAAAACGGCTTTTCGGATGCGGCGATGATTTTCTTGAAGGTCGCCGGGGCAGCCTGGATGCCGTGGGTGTCGAAAAATGCCTGCAACTTTGCCACATCTTCATCGGTGAGCGGCGCCAGCCGGGTGTTGTGCCCCAGGCTCTGCCATTCCCCGCCGATATACACCGAGCCGCGGATCAGGCAGTTCGCCAGGTTGTGCCCGGCATTGCCCACGATGACCAGGTCGCCCTTGAGCATGTAGGTTCCGGCATCATGCCCCACGTCACCGCAGACGATGATGACAGCCCCTTTGTTCATGGTGGCGGTAAAATCGCCGGCATTGCCGCGGATGATCACCGTGCCGCCATAGCAGTACTGTGCGGCACCGTAGCCGGCATCCCCCTCAATGATGACCGTCCCGGCGGTCATGTTATCGGCGGCGAACCTGCCGGCGCCTTCTGTGACCTGGATGGTCGCCCCGGCGTTGAGAACGCCCAGGTAATCACCCGCCTGCCCCTGCACGATCACTTCACCCAGCTTGAGACCCGCTGCCAGACCGTCCAGATGGGCGGCGCTGCTGACCGTGACCGGCGCGCCGTTAACACTCTGACGGATTGCCTGATTGATGGATTTTAAATCCTTTGATTTTGCGCTGATGGTTTTCATGGCTCAACTCCTTTTCCTGGAATCAGCAGCCGGTGCAGCCGCGGGGCGTTTCCGGTTCCACGGCGCCGGGTCGGGCGGGTGTGCGGTAAAGCCGCGTGAACTGCTGGATGGCTTCGGCGCGCTTCTGCGGATCCGCCAGACCGTCCAGCATGAGAATTTCCAGGTCCTTGAATGCCTGACCCCGTTCGCGGCGGTCCTTTTCACTGGCGGCTTTATCCAGCGCCGCCACATCCACGTCGGGCGAGGTTTCCAGCAGACCCATCTGCACCGCGTTGCGGCAGAAAATATCCCCGGTGAGGGTGCGGACAATGAGGGTGGAGGCGTCCTTGGGAGCGCCCAGGCTGCCCACGGCAATATCCGCCGATTCACCCAGGTAGTCATCACATTTACCGCAGCCGGCGCGGGTATAGGATTCCGCCTGCTGGCGGGGAATGGTGCGCACCGAGCCGTCCCACAGGACGGCGCGCATCCACTCCCGGTCGGGTGAAATTTCCATGCGCTTCACCTGATCGCGGCTGACATTCATGCGCTTGACCAGCACCTCCTCGATCATCTCCGGCTTGTAGATGCCGGTGCAGAAGATCGAAATGCTGAGGCGGATGGCTTCCTGGTAGGGTCGCAGGCGGGTGTTGGCGGACTGACGCAGCTTGCGGATCGCCTGCGAAGCGCAGGGTGTGCCCACCACGGCGATGTTTTGCATGCGGTAGGTGTAGACAGCTTCGTTCAGAACATCAAACACCGGCGCCCAAAGGTATTGGGGACCCATCGATTCGACGATCTGCTCCACGCTGGTGATGACCCGTGCCACCGGTTTCAACGCCCACGGATCCAGGTCCAGCATCACCACGCCGTCCAGCAGACCGCTGGAACGCCCGGCGGAGAGAATGGCGCGGATTACGTCATTGGGTGCGCCCGAATAGACCGGTCCGCGGGCGCGCGCCGCAGTCACCAGGCGGGGTTCAATTGCCGCCCAGCGATCCAGCCGCGGGCAGGCTTCCACGCAGAGCTGGGTGCAGAACGAGCAGCTGTCCAG
>CALMHE010000413.1 GCA_937863865.1 uncultured Anaerolineaceae bacterium
AACCGGAAATCCGCTTGCTTCCAAACGATGACGCGCCGGATTCTGTTCAATCGATGTATTGTGAATATCAGGGCATCTGTGGCAGCGATGAGATTGTTCGTAAAGTAAATTTATCAGATCCTAACTCGAAACAGATCACTGCTACAGTCCCATTGATTACCCAGGATTATTTATTGGGCATTCTCCACCTGGAACGACCAGGCGGACCACATTTCCGAAAAGAAGAAGTTAATTTTTTGGAAGGTCTGGTTGCCCACGCAGCATTAACTTTACAGACTTTTAGACAGGTGCAGATAAAAAATTGGCGATTTGAACAACTCGCACTTGTCCGGTCCGTGAATGATCAAATTGCACACATCAAAGATGTCCATTTGCTTTGCGAACGTGTCACTCAACTTATCGAAGAAACCTTCCATTACTATAACATCACCCTATTCACTCTAAATGAACAGCAAGGAACTCTGGAATTCCAGGCAATAGCTGGGCATTCCAAAAACATACTTGATCAACAACCACCTGAGCCATTCCTGGTTGGTGAAGGAATGGTGGGAACAGTTGCCCAAACAGGAAAAGAAATCATCGCTCCGGATGTCCGGCAGGAACCTCATTATCAGTCAGTACCCTCATTACCTGAAACCAGATCTGAAGTGGCTTTACCTCTCCGGGTTGGTGATCGAATCCTCGGTGTATTGGATTTGCAATCAGATCATCCGGATGCTTTTCATGAATATGATTTGATGGTCCTGTATGCTCTTGCAGATACAATCGCACTTGCCATAGAAGGAGCCCGTTTGTTTTCCAATCTCCGTTGGCAGGCTGATCAAATCACTGCTGTTCTTGATGTAAGCTATGCCATTACTTCCATACTGGAATTGGATCAATTACTTGACGAGGTAGTGGAATTAATTCATGAACGTTTCGGTTATTCCTATGTCCACCTGTATCTGGCACACTGGGGACGGAGAGTCATCACCTATGCAGCCGGCAGAGGAGGACGCCGTGACGATATAATCCGGGAGGGTTTATCATATCCCATCGATAATCCATATGGAATGATTCCTCATGTTGCACGCACCGGTGAAACTCTTTTGGCAAATGATATCCACAAAGAACCAATGTTTCGTCCTTATGAACATTCAAACGATGATACACAATCTGAATTGACAATCCCACTAAAATTTGCCTCGGAAGTGTTGGGGGTTTTGGATATTCAAAGTATAGAAATCAACGGATTTGATAAAAATAACATTCAAATATTCGAATCATTAGCATCTTCAGTCGCTTTGGCAATCCGTAATGCCACCCTGTATAGAACGGAACAATGGCGCCGCCAGGTAGCGGACAGTTTTAGGGAAGTGGCACATCTTCTATCGTCAGGTGCCAGGCTTGACACACTTCTTCAAAAAATACTTTCAGAGCTTCAAAGGAATCTGCCGACAGATGCCGCAGCCATCTGGTTAATGGAAACCAAGGAAAATGAAGATGTAGAGCACTCCAACCTTAAACCCCTCGCCGTCCAGGGAATTGATCCATCCAAATTTGATACTCTCGATGATCCCGGTGATATGTTGGATTGGATTGAGACAATCATGGCTGCTGAAGCGCCAGTAGTCCGCATTCCGGAAGATCCATATTGCCCGCTTGGAAAGGCATTGGGATTCCCCCAGGATTATTCTTCCATCGCAGTCCGTTTAATGTCTGGAAATAAAGCCATGGGTGTTCTGGCATTAGCACACTCATCCAGCGGTCGCTATGGAAATGAAGCCAGGGCAATGACATCCACATTTTCGGGTTACGCATCTGTAGCCATACAAAACGCCCGCTTATTTGCTTCCTCCCAGGAACAAGCCTGGCTTGCCACCGTGCTTTTACAAGTATCTGAAGCCTGTCAGTCCATTACAGACATGGACGAACTTCTTGAAACCATGGTCCGGCTGACGCCCCTCCTGGCTGGAGTCAATCAATGTGCTTTTTTCATCTGGGATGAAAATTCCCAGGCATTCATTCTTCACTCCCATTATGGAATGAGCTTCCCCGACCCCGGTACACTACTCTTTGATCCCTCAGTACCTGCATTCTCCAAGTTGATTAATAATCACGCGCCAATTATTATCAATAATCCAGCAGTTGAGTTGCATCTCCCATTACCGAATTTATCAGACCAGGAAAACCTGCTCCTTTTTATGCCCATGCAATCACATGGTCAGCTCCTGGGGGCATTCCTTGTGGGGCATCAATCCGCCGATAAAAATGATTCTGAATTCGGTTTTGATCAAAATACATCCTCCATTCTCCAGGGAATTGCCCATCAAACCTCTGTTGCTATAGAAAATATAAAATTATTGGAAACCCGTCAGCAGGAAGCATACGTAACAGCTGTTTTACTGCAAGTTGCTCAGGCAATTGTCAGTCAGGATAACCTCCATGATACATTGGATGCCATTCTAAACCTGCTGCCCATCTTTGCCGGAATAGATACCTGTGTGATCTATATGTGGGATCCAGTTGAAGAACAATATACACCCCATAATGTTTATACGGGATCCAAGCAATTGGATGAAACGATCCTTGGCGTTTCGTATAAAAAAGGCAGTTATCCAATTTTGGATACAGTCATCGAGAATATGGCAATGGTCGTTGCTCCGCAAATTGAATCCACAATGTTGCCCCATGATTGGCACTTGTTAACCTGTATGTCACCCGGTTTGATTCCCACCATCGATGAAGTAACACGGAACAGTTGGGTTTTGGGCATGCCAATTTCAGTTAAAGGTGAATTATTCGGAGTAGTGTTGGTTAAACAAAACGGCACACCCCAGGCATTTCAAGAACGCCGGTTGGAATTGATGAATGGCATTGCCCAACAAACCGCCCTGGCAATTCAAAATGATCGTTTGAAACAGGAGATGGTCGGTCGGGAACGCCTGGAAAGAGAAATCCAGGTCGCCCGTCAAATCCAGCAGACATTCCTTCCTGACCACTTGCCAGTTGTAAAAGGATGGGAGATCGATACTCGTTGGCAAACAGCCAGACAGGTTGGTGGTGATTTTTATGATATCATCCGTCTCCCCAAAGGTCGATTGGGTCTGGTTATTGCAGATGTCTCAGACAAGGGCTTGCCTGCTGCGTTATACATGACCGTTGCACGCACGTTAATCAGAGCCATGCTTCATGTGGAATCGCCAGCCAAAGTCCTTGAAAAAGTGAATAAATTATTATTGGTCGATTCTCCCAATGGATTATTTGTTACTGCAATTTATTCAATTTTAAATATTGAAAAAAAGGAACTAGTTTATTCCAATGCAGGACACAATCGTCCGTTACTCTTTAGATCTTCATCTGGAAAAGTCGAACAACTCACGCTCGGAGAAATGGCACTGAGAGACATGGAAAGAAAGCAATATCAGTAACAGGTG
>CALMHE010000414.1 GCA_937863865.1 uncultured Anaerolineaceae bacterium
CCCTTCGACCGGGGGGGCGGTAATTCTGATTTTAATCGTCCCATCATCCATGATATTCGAGATTTCATTCCTGCTCGATCTGGGAGTTATCCGTACTGCTATGGCTGCTCCCATTTTTCCATCATGCAGGTTGAATTTTCGGTCTTTTGTCATCATATCCTTATATCTTCACAAGCAAACCAATTAATAGATATTCCAGTAATTGTAAAATGATTAATAATATTAAAGGGCTGAAATCTAAACCCTGTATTGAGGGTACAAGCTTGCGAATTGGATTCAATAGTGGATTTACAATTTTATCAATTGCTGATCGTATGGGGTGATATGGAGACAAAAAATAAGAAATAAATACACTGACGATTACCAACAATGTTAAGATATTAAACAATATTCGAATGAATAATATGATTGTTTCCATAAAAACGATTATACCCTTTTCAATTAATTACGTGATGGACGTGGACCTAAAATGGCTTGACCAACTCTGATCATTGTCGCACCTTCCTGAACCGCCACCTCATAATCCGCGCTGGTTCCCATTGAGAGATGTTTCCAATTATTTTCCGGAAATTGTTCCTGGAAATAAGTTAATAATTCAGCCAATCGTTTAAAATATAGCCGCGTGTTTTCAGGATCATTATAGAGCGGCGGCATGGTCATCAATCCTTGGATTTCCAGACCTTGTAATTGGTTGATTTCTCTAATTATGGGCAGTAATTCATTCCAGTGTTTCTGGTCGCTTGCATTAAAACCGAATTTACTATCCTCCCCACTGACATTCATCTCCAGTAAAACTGGTATTTTCCGACTTGCTTTCACCATACCATTATTTAATTTCTTTGCATGACTCAGGTTATCAAGTGAATGTATAAATGAAAAATACGTGGTAACGATGGGGATTTTTCGACTTTGCAAATGACCAATCATGTGCCATTCAATATTGGGACAATCCGTAATCTCAGGGATTTTCTTTAGTGTTTCATCCGGGTAATTTTCTCCAAATTTCCGAATCCCGGCGTGATAAGCCCTATGAATTATCTCGGCGGGTTGTCCTTTACTGACTACAATAATCTCCACCTTTTGAATGGGTCGATCATGAATTAAATTCAATGCATTCTCAACTTTTTCCATTACAAGATCATAATTTTTCCGTATGTTTTCAGTAGTAATACCCATTAATCCTTCTCCAACGCAATGATTGCCCCAAATCTCCCCGTTTTCCCCTTTTCGGCACGATGAGAATACCACATATCAGTATGACATGCTGTACAAATTTCAGCAACCTGGATTTTTTTTACACCCATCTCTTCGAGTAAATATTGATTGGCTTTCCATAAATCCAAATAATATTGTTCAACTGGATTTTTTTTCAAGATATCAGAATTGTTCGGAAAAACATGCCCAACTTGTTCAACCACATCAATTCCTACTTCATAATGGTCAGGTCCGATGGAAGGTCCAATCCCAGCAATGATTGATGCCGGTTTTGTCTGAAAATTATCCTGCATGGATCTCAAAGCATATTGAACAGTCCTTTTTACGGTCCCTTGCCAGCCGGCATGTACAATTCCGATGGCATGATGATCCGGATCATACAACAATATGGGTACGCAATCAGCAAATCGCATAAGCAGTGTAATTGCTGGATTATTGGTAATGATTGCATCCCCAGGAACATGGGGAGCCCCATTCCTTGGTGTCACAGCCCGTATTACATGAATGCCATGGACCTGCCATGCATCATAATGAGTCTCAATTTTCCGCTTAATGGAGTCGAAAATCCGTTTTCGGTTTTCAATCACGTTTTCCCGAACATCCCCAACGGTTCCACCCAGATTTAATGATGACCATGGTTGAGGACTAACTCCACCTTGTCTGGAAAATATTCCATGGACGATTGGGTAATTTTGGAATATTTCAAATTGATATCGCTGAACGCCATCAGTTGATATGTACGCCATTTTAATCTTTTACCGTACCCACCTGATCAACCC
>CALMHE010000415.1 GCA_937863865.1 uncultured Anaerolineaceae bacterium
ACCCTGGCGCTGTCCCTGGCCGATGTACGCATGGAGGGGGCAGATTAGTGGCCCTGTCTCCCAACCTTGAGGAAGAACATGAGTGATATTTTGGACAAAATTGTGGCCGTGAAACGCCAGGAAGTGGCGGCCGCGTTGAAGCGCAAACCGTTGGAGCTGGTGCGTGCCGACGCCGAGAGCCGGGTGCTGACGCGGGACTTTGTGGGCGCCTTGCGCGCCAAGATCGCCGCGGGCCGACCCGCGGCGGCGGCCGCGCAACCCGCGGCGGAGGCCGACCGCATCACCGAACTGGGACGGCTGGTGCGACTGCGCCATGCCCAATTGCTTGACGAGCAGGGCTACAAGGCGCTTGAGGCGGGCGACCGGGCGCTGATCTTTACCCAGTTTACTCAAATGGGTAATATCCTTGTTTCAACCATCCCCCATTTGATGGGTATTCCGGTTCTTTATCTGCATGGGGGCACTCCAGCAGCCATGCGCGACCAGATGGTGCGCCGTTTCCAGGAGGATGAGCACGGACCCCAGTTATTTATCCTCTCATTAAAGGCAGGCGGGCTGGGATTGAACCTGACCCGCGCCTCGCACGTTTTCCATTTTGATCGCTGGTGGAACTCGGCGGTGGAGGACCAGGCAACCGACCGGACCTACCGGATTGGTCAGCACCAAAATGTGACAGTGCATAAATTTATCACGGTCGGCACACTGGAAGAAAAGATTGATGAATTGATTGAATCCAAGAAGGGTCTTGCAGAAGCCGTGTTGGGAACAGGTGAACAGTGGTTGACCGAACTGACGACGGATGAACTGCGGGAATTGGTCTCGTTAAGGCGGCAGGCATGAGTGACGAAAATTTTGATTGGAATGGACAGCGAAAACCACGCAAAGCCCGGGGAGGTATCCAGGCACGCAGTGAACAGGGTGATTTTGCACGCAACTGGTGGGCACGCCGCTGGATAGCTGCCATGGAACGCCTGCTGGATAGCCGCCGGCTGGCGCGCGGAAGGTCCTATGCCCGGGCAGGGCAGGTACTCTCACTGGATGAAATTCCGGGCGGGGTGGCTGCCAAAGTGCAGGGCTCACGGGCATTACCATACCGGGTCACAATCAAAATGACCCCGCTCAACAATGAACAATGGAATAAAGTATTGGATGAACTGGCAGGGCGGGCGATTTTTGCTGCTCAACTTCTGGCGGGGGAAATGCCGGCGGAAATTGAGGATGTTTTTACAGCCGCGGGTGTCAGCCTGTTCCCGGATCGGTTAACTGATTTACGGACGGATTGCACCTGCCCTGATTATGCCAATCCCTGCAAGCATGTTGCGGCAGTCCATTACATCCTCGGCGATCGCTTTGATGAGGATCCCTTCCTCATCCTGCGGCTGCGCGGGCGCACACAGGATCTGATCCTTTCAGGTTTGCGGGCACGCCGGGGTGTGGACGCACCGGTGGACCGGGGAACCATCATTGACATCGGTGATAACGTACCCACCCTGGAGGAGGAACGGCCGACATTCTGGGAGATGGACAGGGATCTGCATGGTTTTTCAGTCCATGTCAGCCCACCCATCATTCCACTGCCATTGTTGAAAAGGCTGGGAGAACCGGAAGTGCGCGCTCCAATCACCCTCCAGGGTCAATTGGAGGAAGTCTACGAGGCAGTCAGCCAGGCAGCCTTAAGCCTGGCTTATGGCGATTTTGGTGCCCCTCCGACAAACGGCACGGAAGAGTAAACCAAAGTCCCGGCGTTGTTTTACCGTACGATTGCGGGGAGGAAAACCTTGTCCAGGTCCAGCATCATGATGCTGATCTGTTGGAGTGAGGCATTGTAATATACAGCGCGGGCATCTCCCCAGCCAAAATATTCCATGTCGGCATACCTTCCCACCGACTGGTACACAATGGGTGGACCGACACGCATGCCATCATCAAAGGTTTCACATTGCCACTGGTAGCTGCCGTCGTCCATGCCGCAATTGCCAGTTGGAATGCCTAGATCGGCAATCCGCCGGGCAATCATCAGGCTGCCATTGCCGGAGGGTCCTCCATCGGTATCGTAATACAGGACAACCGGGTGATAATGGGTGTCATGTGTGAGGACAAGCCCGTATTCTCCACCGGTGGGGAGCCCGACTTCAGTAGTAAGATCCATGCAGTACCATTGGTCGTCCTCGCCAACGGAGCCACAGTTGCCACCCAATGATACAAATTTGGCGAGGCGAATTGTTCCGCCATTTTGGTAGGAATAGTAGGCAACATACCGCCCATCTCCAATCCCGGTTTGTGGTTCATAAAACTGGGATGCGTGGTATCCCACATCACCGTCTGTATCTATGGAAACACAGTGCCACTCATTGGACGGTCCGCAATCACCGGGATCTCCTGTCAGGTACCACATGTGCTCAAGATTAGCGTTTCCGTCATTATAGTAAAGCAGCCTGAGGTCCCCATTGTCACTCACATGAATGGAAGGTTGATTGGCTGTGTAATTCCCCGTCACCAGGGTGTCGCATTGCCAGTTGCCCCATCCACAGTTGCCACCCGTCCCCACAAAATGTGCCAACCAGAGCTGGTTAGTGACTCCAGAAACAAATCTTTTAAACACAATCCAAGGGGTGCCGCTCTCATCGAAGGTCAGGGAGGGTTCCAGTCCGGAATACCCACCCAACAAGAGCAGGTATGTTGCCCATGAACACAACCCGCCAGAGCAGTTGTATTCTCCGTAGTATAAGGACCCACCCGAAACGTCACTGTAATATGCCACCCCCACTTTAGTCATGTCGGTTGCAAAGAAGCCGTCCCCGGGGTAGATGGCGATGGAGTTGTAAACTCCATCGCCTGTTTGCCAGCCAACTTCGTCACACTGGTACTTATAATCACTGCCGCAATTCCCGCCGGTACCCACATAGTGTGCCACCCACAGGGTGTCTTCCATGTCTTCAAAGTAGCTGATCCAGGTTGCCCCATCGTTGGGATTGACCGCCATGGACACGGGGTATGGCACATCCGCAGCATTGGGTTTGCCCAAGGGGTGCAGGTACCAACCTTCTTCCACCGCGGTATCCGGGGTTGGGGGATCAGCAATTGCCGGATTGGCAGCCAACAGCAGCGTCAGTACAACCACAATTCCTGAGAACAGAAACCGTCTAAACATAATTACCTCCTTTGTTCTTGAAAAAGGGGAAGGTCTATTCTGTTGTTGGGATGTCATCCGGGATAATTGCCGCCAGAATCAACCTTTTGGATATCTGATCGACAAGAGATCTGCAATGAAGTGGAAGATATTAAAAAAATTATAGCACGGTTAAAAAATAAACCAAGCCTTTATCCATCTATGATCTCCCCAAGGCATGGAATTTTGATGAATTTCAACCATTACTTGCTTGACAATCCCCCTCCGAACGAGTAAAATCTCTTCACCTCGCCGAGATAGCTCAGTTGGTAGAGCACGCGACTGAAAATCGTGGAGTCGTCAGTCCGATTCTGACTCTCGGCACAGGGACACCCCCCGGCAGGGGGGTGTTTTTTATTTCTTGCGCATCTGTTCGAGAGCGTTTTCGTAATCAGCCACATTGGGCGGATTCATCTCAATGATCCTCTGCACCATTGCGATGGCTCCCAGGTGATCCCCCGCATTCAACAGGGCATCCGCCAGAAGATCCAGTTCGCGGACGGCGTTTACCCTTTCTCCATTGCGTATGAATAACTCTGCCAGCCGTTTACGAACCTCAATCCGGCTGGGTTCCTCTGCCAACAGATCCTTTGTGAATTGAATTGCCTGGGTGCGTTTCCCCGCATTTTCAAGGAGGGAGATATATGCATCCAATTCTGTAAATGCAGCTCCATCCTGGGACAGGCGGAGGTCAATGGATATCAGTTGCCTGCGGGGCAATGGGTGCTCCGGATTGAGGGTTTTGAGTTGTTCAAAAATGTGATACGCCTGTTTCCATTCCAGCCGTTGCATGTCAATATCAACCATCTTGGTCAGTAATTCCCAGGACCATCTCTGATGATCGGAGGAACGCTGGGTCAACCGGGTGGCAGCCTGATATGTCTGCCTCGCCATGTCCAGTTCTGCAAGGGCGTAATAAATCCCCGCCAGGTCCAGGTACTGTTGAATGGCTTCATCCATCCGTTCCTGGGAGATCAACATTTCGATCAGCCTGCCGCGCATTGAGAGATCCATGGGTGCCATTTTTATTGCTCGGGAAAGCAGGCGGATGGCATTGCCAGTTTCACCACGCAGATTGTAAAGTTGGGCAACCAGCATGAATTTCTCCACTGCCTGATGGCTGTGACCTTCCTTCAGTAACATCTCGCCAATCAGGATGTGAAGAGGCAGGTACGTGGGGGCAAATTGCAGGGCATGGAAGGCTTCTTCCATGGCAGTGGAGAGTTTATTGATGGCAATCAATTTCCGGATGGTTGCCAGGGATTCAAGCACTTCGCTGCTCCGGCTTTCCAACAGCACTTGTGCCAGCGGGACGATGGCGTCTTCCGCCTGTCCGATGGATGCCTGCTGCCGGGCAACCTCCAAAAATTGACGCCAATCGCTCCGGATCAGTTGGGGCGCAATTGTATTGCAATATTCTTTTAACTTGTCAACATCTGTTTCACCCTGGTCAACCCTGTAAGCTTCGTAAAGTTGGTCGACCTCTTCATTATATTCAGTGGGAGTGGTTTCCATATCAGCCAGTTTGAGTGCCTTTAAAAATGAATTGGCGGCTTCAACCCACTGCCCTTGCTCCTGGTATATCTGTCCCATTAACAGGCAGGATGCCAGACCATAATCGGGATGTTGAACTGATTTTTGAAGATAAGTGACAGCCCTTTTGGAATCCTTTTTCATCAACAACCAGCCAAGATTAAAATAAATTGCTGGATGCGTCAAACCGATATCAATCACCCTTTCCAATTCAGCAGCTGCCTGATCATTCTTTCCCAGGGATTGGGAATCAATTGCTTGACCCAGGTGAAGCTGGATGCGTGATTGATCAACCCGTTCCTGCCCGAGCCCGCCGGTGCCCCGGGTTAATTCCGACAATCCACGCCGGCTTAACGGGTCGGCATTTGGAACGGCTTCAGATTGCTCAAAAAGAAGTGCGGCAAGCTGCACCATGGCAAGCTGACAGGCTTCTGTCAGGGGGTCCTGTTCGGCTTTTTTCTCCACCTGTTTGGAAGAGGATAATGGTTTGGTGGGGGTGCCGCGTCTCAATCGTCCAGTAGTACGTGGGCGGGTAGGGGAGGGCAATGGCTGGTTGGCGCGCAGGATGGCGAGTGCCCGGGCGGCAATATCACTTTCGGGATGAATCTGCATGGCACGCTGGACTGCCTTATATGCATTGGGCAGGTCACCCGCGCGCTGGAGTACGCTGGCAATCGCCAGGTATTCCAACACGGCTTCCTTGCGATGTCCCTGGCGTTCGTAAACAACTGCCAGCCGGGAATGTGCTGCCAGGTTATTGGGTTGTATGCGAAGCACCTGACGCCAGTTTTGGACTGCACGTTCGACATCCCGGTTTTTTAAATATAATTCCGCCGCCTGCAACAGGGTCCGTAAAAATTCGGTGGTTTTTCCTTCCAATTCATATATGTGCGCGATTTTATCCACCGGACCGGGATCATCGGGGGTGAGGGCAGCGACGCGTTGATAGCATTTCATGGCGCCCGCAAGATCCTTTAATTCGAGGTATGCCAACCCCAGGCTGGAAAGAGCCAGCGGGTGATCCGGGATCTCTTCCAAAGCCTGCCTGTAAAAATCCGCCGCCCGCGACCAGTCCTGGTCCCAGATGGCGGAGTGACCCTGGGATAATAAACTTTGAAAACGTTGCTGATTTTCACTCATGGTTTTGCCTGTTTTGTGAATGTAGACAAGGGTTCCATCTCCCCCCAGTTGATACCCCAGCGTGCCTCGGTCAGCAGTGGAATCTCCAGTGGATAAGCTTCCTCCATCACTTTCTGGACTACCCGGGCGGTTTCAAGTAATTGGCTGCGCGGGCATTCCAGGACGAGCTCATCATGCACCTGTAAAAGCAGGGCGGCATTGGATCCAGCAGCCTGCAATGCAGCCGGAAGGCGGATCATTGCCAGCTTGAGGATGTCTGCCGCGGTTCCCTGGATGGGGGCATTGATGGCTTCCCGTTCCTCACGCTGCCTCAGGTTGTTATCCAGTGTTGTTCGCAGGTTCGGAAAATACCGCCGCCTGCCAAGCATAGTTTCCACA
>CALMHE010000416.1 GCA_937863865.1 uncultured Anaerolineaceae bacterium
GCTGTAGGTTGTACTGTGAATAGGGACAAGAATTGTGCTTTCTGGTAAAAACGCATTGTAGACTCGTTGTACTTCTTCTTTGGTATCGAATGTTACCACCAGGAAGAGACTATTCCCGTTACGAATTTCAAATTCGATTATGTCGGAAAACATAAATCGTTGGGTCCCAATTTTCATTTCGGCATGATAGACGTACTCTTTCTGTTCATCTGTTAATGGTTTATTCCAATCTTCTGGTCTTGCATCCCTATAACGTAGGATAAAATCAGCTTTTGCACAAAACACATCCTCGTAATAATGGATTGCTCTTTCGCAGTTCCCCGACATATTTATCACTGGGGTAATGAGCATGGAATTCTCCTTTGATCAATAGTTTGGCATAACTCTTGTGACAATGTGCCCAACGGTTTGCGTTATTTGTAATGGGTAAGATTAGATTCGGCTTGAGGGCAGTATAAGCCAGAAGTGGGAAAAAGGCTTGTAAGTCGCGCAGAATCCCACTTGTTGGGGGCATGCTGTGTCAGGCATCAATCTGCTCTCAACTCACTTCTTTGGCAATCCAAGATAACGAGGTGTTCTCATACAATAGTCTCTATACTCAGCTCCGAAAACATGCTCGAGATGCACTTCCTCACCTCGCACCATCAATTGGGCAATTATCAACCACAAACTCGCCCATAACGCGCCCGTCCAGGATGGCCATAACATGGCATATCCGACAATAAAAATGAATGCTCCGACCAATTGCGGATTGCGGCTGTATCGATACAAACCGCTTGTCCGAAGGCTACCGACTTCCATCCCAAAAGATCGACGACCCAGAAAAGGCATAGAAAAGGCAACCATCAATACGCCGATTACCATAAACAGAACGGCGAGGAAGAAGACGAAACCTTTAGCGCTAATATGTGAAAACCTCGAGTCAAGAAAAACATAAGAACAAAGAGCATATACACAGAAGTAGCCAGTTTGCAGGACGGCTATCGGACGAGAAAGCCTATGATGTAACTGATAGTCTGACTTGACCTTGGCAAAGACAAAGAATGCTGCTGCCAATAGCACGGTCAAGAGGAGCAAATTTTCAAGAACATTCAGAGTACCCCCCATGTACAGCCTCCTTTCGGTTGCCGTCTACCAATGTTTTATACAGCCATCTGTAGAAAACCACGATTAGCAATATTATAAAGTCATTTGGCTGTATAGGAGTTTCAATATTTCCATCATTATATATTGGTCAAAAATGAGTTGGAAAAATAGCCCAACCAATCCTTAAAATAAATCAAAAACCGCTCTCCAGTATGGAGGGCGGTTCATATTGCCATTTAAAAATTGCTATTGCTGCATCACCGGGCGGAACTTATAGCCATACACCAGCATCCCGCTGGCATCGCCATCCTGGCGGATTTTGCGGGTCACCATTTCCACCGGCATGCCGATTTCCACCGGCTGTTGCCCCAGGTCGGTCAATTGGGCTGTAACCACGGGTCCTTCCTCCAGCTTGATCAAAGCCACCGTGTAGGGTGCCTGCTCGTCATAACCAGACGGTGCGTCCTGCATGATGGTGTAGGAAAAGACCTCGCCGCGTCCGCTGAAGGCATAAGGCTTTCTGGCTTCTCCGCCGCACTCCGGGCAGACATCCCGCGGGGGGAAGAGCTTGGCATCACAATGGGGGCAGACCTCACCCACCAGTGCGTAACGTTGTTTCTTTAATCGCCAATGTCGCGGTATTTCCATCCAATAATCTCCTGATCATTCCGAATGTGGGTAAAGTGTACAGATGGATGACTCTCAAATCCTATCAAGTTCAGAATTTTCAATCCATTCGTTCCAATACGTTCGTGACAACCGTGGAAGCCGGACCACCCAGGGTGATGGTCATCCCGCGCCGGGCATTTTTAACCTGGCTGGCACCTGCTTCACCGCGCAGCTGCAGCACAGCTTCCACCACCTGGTACATGCCGGTTGCCGCCAAAGGATGCCCGCGCCCCTTGGATCCGCCCATGGTGTTGAGTGGCAGCCTGCCATCGTGGTTGAATTCACCCTTTTCCGTCAATTCAATGGATTTCCCGCGCGGGGCAAAACCCGCCGCTTCCAGCGTAAGGGCTGCGTAGATGGAGAAGGTATCGCTAATCTCCAGGAAATCCACATCCTGGGGCAGGATGCCAGCCAGCCGGCAGGCACGCTCCAGCGAATGACCGACCGCATCGAAGCCCAGCAGCCAGGGGCGGTCGTGCAGTGCCAGCCGGTCAATCGAAATGGCACTCCCTGAAATGCGCACCAGCGGATGATTGAAATCCGCCGCCTTTTCAGGGGTGGTCAGGATGGCTGCAGCCGCGCCGTCCGCATAAGGGGCGGCATCAAACATATTTAACGGATCATTGGTCAGCTCAGCACGGGCATAGGTTTCCCGCTTGATTGGTTTGCGATACATGGCATTGGGATTATGTCCAGCATTGGCATGCATCAGGACAGGAAAAACACCCAGCCCATGGCGCGGCTGGGGATACTCATGCAGGTAGCGCTGCATCAACAGACCCGCCTGACCGGTGGGGGTCAAACCTTCCATCGCTTCATAATCATAATCGGTCATCTGGGAGACGGCTGCCTCCAGCTTCGGTCCAACCATGTCGGTATATTTTTCCACACCAATCACCACGACCGTATCAACCAGTTCGGATGCCACCGCCAGGTAACCCATGCGCAGGGCAGCCGCTCCCGAGGCATCCGCTGCTTCAACCGTCCAGGATTCGATTCCCTTGAGGGCAGTGTTGTCCGCCAGCAGCGTCCCCAGGTTGGATTGATGCGAGACAGTGGGCGCCAGCAGGTTGCCTACATAGAGCCCCTGGATTTCCGGATCTCCGGCTTCATGCCGGGCTGCCTGGATGGCGCGGGCTGCCAGACTGCGCAGGGAGATCTCCCAGTGTTCGCCGACGGGCACCTGTCCGATACCGGTTATGACAACTTCACGCATTTGGCACCTCACATCTCCAGCTTGCCGCGGAAGCGGACATAGGTGGCATAATCAATTTCAATCCGGCGGTTGATGTAATCCGCCGTGGAAAGCGCCCTGCCGCGGCGCTCCCCGATGGCATCGGTCACCCGCAGAGCGATTGCATCCGAACCGGCGCCGGATCCAAACGAGACCATCAGGATGCGGTCACCGGGATTGGCAATATCCAGCGTGGCGGTCAAGCCAATCAGCGCCGAACCGGCGTAGGTATTGCCAATGACTGGTGCCAGCAATCCGGGTTTGATCTGTTCGGGAGTAAAACCCAGCATTCCCGCCACCCGCTGGGGAAACTTGGTGTTGGGTTGATGAAAGACTGCATAGGTAAAGTCAGATGCTGTGACCCCCAATTCGGTCATCAAGCGGGTGCCGGCTTCGGTGATGTGTTTGAAGTACGCCGGTTCACCGGTGAAGCGCTGCCCGTGGGAGGGGTAGGTCTGACCAGCCCGCCGCCAGAAATCCGGTGTGTCCGTGACATAGGAGAAGGCAGCTTCAATGGCTGCCAATGATTCCCCGGCAGGTCCGATAATGTATGCCGCTCCACCTGAGGCGGCTGTGTATTCCAGGGCGTCACCCGGACGACCCTGGGCGGTATCCATGCCAATCGCCAGGGCGTAATCCCCCATGCCCGACCCGACCAGACCCATGGCGGCAACAAAGGCTTCCGTGCCGGCTTTACAGGCAAATTCCCAATCACCCGAGTTGATGTGGGTGGATGCGCCAATTGCCTCGGCAACCAGGGTGCCGCTGGGTTTGACTGCATACGGGTGGGATTCAGAACCAACCCACACCGCACGCAGTGCTTCCACAGGAATACCCGCCCGTGCCAGGGCGTTGCGAGCCGCCTCAATGGACATGGTGATGACATCCTCATCCAGACCGGCAACGGCTTTTTCCTTTACAGAAACCACTGTAGGCTTGCCTGTCCAAATGCGGGAAACCTCGGTGGATGGCAGCCTGTACTGTGGAACATAAGCGCCATATCCAACAATCCCCACCGGTCGGTTGGGCTGGAGAAGAACTTTTTCAGAATGAAGATCTGTCATTTTGATACCTCAATTGATGCTGATGAATCCCTCAGAAAAATGACCGCAGCAACCCGGTCGCCACCGGGTCATGTGTCCAGTTGTGTCCTGATTTCGTTTAATATTTCAACTGCGCGGTCAATCCGGACGATCTTTTCCTGCACCATCCGTCCCGCCACTCGGTCGATTTCATCACCCCGGGCACCGGCGGAAACAGCCACCTGCCGGGCATGCAATCCCATATGACCGCGTTGAATGCCCTCGGTGGCAAGTGCCCGCAGAGCCGCAAGGTTCTGCGCCAGCCCCACCGAGACAATGATCTCTGCCAGCTCACGCGCCGACTGGATCGCCATTAGTTTAAGCGCCGCCTGTGCAGTTGGGTGCACGCGCGTAGCCCCACCCACAATGCCGACTGCCATTGGCATCTCCAGAAAACCGGTCAGGTTGCCGTGCTCATCCTCACCCCAGGTGGACAGGCTGGTATAACGCCCGGAACGGGCGGCATAAGCATGCGCGCCGGCTTCCACGGCACGCCAGTCATTGGCGGTTGCCAGCACCACGGCATCCACCCCATTCATGATCCCCTTGTTATGTGTTGCTGCCCGGTAAGGATCCGCGGCTGCAAACGCACAGGCGGCAATCACCCCATCCCGCACCTGCTCCGCTGAAAACTGATTGAACGGCAGCTGATCCAACGGGATGGTACAGGCGGCTCTTGCCAGTCTTCGATCCGCCAGGTTGGAAAGAATCCGCAGGTGCACCCGTCCCCCGCTGATCTTTTCCACCAGGGGGGCAAGACATTCGGCAGCAGTATTGATGGCATTGGCGCCCATGGCGTCGCGCACATCGTAGATCAGATGCAGTACCAGGAATTTACCCAGGATGGGATCCTGCAGCTGCCGTACTTCCAGGTCCACCGGACCTCCACCCAGGCGGTTCAGGACAGGATCAACCTGCGCTGCTTCGGCAAGCAAGGCTTCCTTCTGTTCCAGCAGGCGCTCCCTGGCAAGATCCGGATCCGGCAAATCCAAAATCTGCATTTGCCCGATCATGTGAGGTTCATCAGCGCTTGCTCTAAAACCACCACCCGCCTTTGCCAGGCGCGCCATGAAGGACGCCCCGGCTACAACCGAAGGTTCCTCCAGGACCATGGGCACCAGCACCTCCCGCCCATTGACCACAAAGTTTTGCGCAATGCCCAGCGGAAGGCTGTAGATTCCCACCACATTTTCAATCATATGATTTGCCTGGGCGGCTGACAATCCGCCAGAGCCGCCCAATGCAGCCAGTTCCTCCGGCGTCAGCCCGGCTTGTTTTCCAATTTTTTCCAGCCGTTCTTCCATTGTCAGGTCATAAAATCGTCGCATGATAAGTTCCGTCCATCTCCCGGGGCATATTGCATACATCTTAACTTTCAGAGTCTTTCAAAACCTATCAGCCTCAGGAAACAGTGATTCCAGTTGGCAGATTACGAAAAACAGCCCTCCCGGTACTCCGGAGGGCTGTTGAAGGAGCCTTGCAATCACTCAGGACAGGGGGAATGTATCACCCGGTTTGAGCACGTGAACAACCGCTCCTGTTTCCGCCTCCACTTTTTCCTTCCAGGCTGCGGGATCCTGCCGGATGAGGTCGAATGTATTGTAGTGAATGGGGATGACATGTTTCGGTTTCAGCATCTTCACAGCCAGCAGTGCATCCGCGGGACCCATCGTATAGTTATCGCCAATCGGAATGACAGCCAGATACAGACCTTCATCGCCAATCAACTGCATGTCGCCAAACAAGCCGGTATCGCCCGCCATGTATATTTTATGTTGATCCGGCGTGGTCAGTAAAAATCCCACCGGATTCCCGCCGTAGGAGCCATCAGGCAGACCCGAGCCGTGCAGTGCCAGGGTCAGTTTTAAGTATCCAAAGGGGTGTTTGCAGCCGCCGCCCAGGTGTTGACCATGGGTCTTAATCCCTTTGGCGCTCAGCCAGTTGCAGATTTCAAAATTACTGATTACGGTGGCGCCGGTTCGTTTGGCAATCTCAACCGTATCACCCAAATGATCCCGATGACCGTGCGTAACCAGAATAAAATCAGCGGAGACCTGCGAGGCAGTGGTGCTGGCTGCTGGATTACCAGTGAAATACGGATCCACAAGGACATGGCAACCATCAATTTCCAAACCCAGTGTGGCGTGACCGTACCAGGTTAGTTTTGTTGACATTCCATTACCTCCATGTAAATCGATTTAGAAGTCGATTCAATAAATATATTCAGGCTTTAGGTTTGGGATGAATGAAAGCGCGCACCAGCAACACCAAACCGCCCAGGATGACCAGCGCCGGTCCCGCAATTTGCAGTTGCGAACCGCCAAAGAAAGTTGCGAAGACTGCAAACACCAGCAGGCTGATTATCAGCATCCAGCCGCCCACTCTGGCTGTATCACCCCCCCAACCACCAACCCAGTCCGCCAGAGCCATGCCCAAGCCCACGCTGCCCGGGATGAGCGTCCAGAGGAATGCCCAATCCTCCCAGCGGTTCATGAAATCACAATACCAGAAGATCAATCCGAGGACGAAGAGAATGGTGCCGGGAATGATCAATCCCGCCAGTCCGCGCCGGACGGAGGGGAATATGAAAGGCCAGATCACAAAGGAAGCAGCCAGGATGATAAAAATAAGCGGCCAGCTGACCAGCTTTTGAAGCTGGGGAACAAGGTTAATCAGCAGGAAAAAAGCACCCGCCAGAATCAACAAAATGGCTACTGCCAGACCCGAACGACGATTGGAATCCATTTTTCTTACTCCTTCCTGGATTATCAGACATGTAACATTGGAAGCTTGCGCTTCATAAAAATTGCCACTTCATAATCACTTACATCATAGTTGGTATAGTAGGAAAGGTCAATCCCCTCCATCTCAAAACCAGCCCGCCGGTAAAATTCAATGGCAGGAACATTCGTGTTCTGTGTTTCCACCTGGAGGGTACGCAGACCCGCAGCCTGCGCATCCCGCGCCAGGGTGTCCACCAGCTTCAATCCAATCCCCTGCCGCTGCCAGGATGCAGCCACATGCAGCTCCCAGATCCAGAGTGTCAGGTTCCAGGTACGAACCTCGGCAATGGCGACCCCCGCGAGCTCATCCCCGGCATAGGCACCATAACAAAATCCTTCAGTCAGAAATTCCCGGTAGCGGACC